>JAGAEW010000022.1 GCA_017612935.1 Oscillospiraceae bacterium | reverse complement strand
CGGGCTCATAATAGGCATGGATGCCGGAGAGGATCGTCCGGGGCGTGCCGCTGCCGTCGTCCAGGGTGAACTGGAGCAGCTTCTTGGACTTCTTGACGGCCTCGCAGGCCAGCACCTTCACCGCCCGAAAGTCGGACTTGGAGAAGGTCTCAAAATCCACCTGATCGGCAAAGAGCGGATCGATGGCGATGTTTGCAAAGTCCGGCTTCTTCCCGTCGAAGATCGGCATGGACGGGTCGTTTGCATGGACCGCCGGAGCCTCCTGGGAGGCGGTTTCCATTGCTGCCGCCTGTTCGGTTTTTTGTCCGCCATTTTTGTCCTTTGGCGTATCCAAGGGCTTCATGGTGGGGAACAAAATGACCTCACGAATGGAGTCGTTGCCGGTCAACAGCATGACGCAGCGGTCCACGCCGATGCCAAGTCCGCCGATGGGCGGCATGCCGTATTCCATAGCGGTCACATAGTCCTCATCCATCATGCCCGCTTCGTCGTCGCCCTTCTTTCGGAGCTCCATCTGCTTCTGGAAGCGTGCCTTCTGATCTATTGGGTCATTCAGCTCTGAGAAGGCGTTGCCCATCTCGCTGTGGCAGATAAAAAGCTCAAAGCGTTCGGTGAGGCGGGGATCCTTGGGAGAACGCTTTGCCAGAGGCGACACATCCACAGGATGCATGGTGATGAAGGTAGGCTGAATGAGCTGCGCCTCCACCTTTTGATCGAAGCATTCGTAGAGATAGTTCCCCCAGGTGTGTTCCTTGGCCGCGCCAAGCACCACACCCACAGAGGCAGCAAGCTTTTCTGCCTCTTCATCGGAGCTGGCGCTCATAAAGTCCACGCCCAGATATTTCCTGACGGCCTCAGCCATGGTCATGCGGGCCCAGCCGGGAGTCAGATCCACCTCATAGCCCAGCCAATTCAGCTTGTAAGAACCACAGATCTCCAGCGCGGCGGAGGACAACAGCTCCTCGAACAGATCCATCATGCCGTGGTAGTCTGTATAGGCCTGATAGAGCTCTACCGTGGTGAACTCCGGGTTGTGCTTGGGGTCCATGCCCTCGTTGCGGAAAATACGCCCGATCTCATACACCCGCTCCAGCCCACCGACAATCAAGCGCTTCAGATGCAGCTCGGTGGCGATGCGTAAATACATATTAATATCCAGCGTATTGTGGTGGGTGATGAAGGGACGGGCGGTGGCGCCGCCGGAGATGGTATTGAGCACTGGCGTCTCCACCTCCATAAAGCCCCGGCTGTCCAGATAGCGGCGGATGTGGGAGACAAATTTACTGCGGATCTCAAAATTGCGTCGGACCTCCGGATTCACAATCAGATCCACATAGCGCTGACGGAATCGGGTCTCCACATCCGTCAAACCGTGGAACTTCTCCGGCAGGGGCAACAAAGACTTGGAAAGCAGGGTGACAGAGCGGGTGCGAATGGAAATCTCCCCGCGCTCAGTCTTGAAGACGGGGCCTTCGACGCCTACGATGTCGCCCACGTCCAGCTTGCGGCAGTCGGCAAAGGCCGCCTCCCCCATTTCGTCCACCTTGATATAGATCTGCACGCGGCCGGAGCGGTCCTGAAGATCCGCAAAGATAGCCTTGCCCATACCCCGCTTGGACATCAAGCGGCCCGCCAGGCGGACGCTCTGCTCTTCCAGAATCTCAAACTGATCCTTGACTTCCCGGGCGTGGTGGGTCACGTCATATTTTGTAATCTGGAAGGGATCTCTCCCCTCCTGCTGCAACTGCTGCAGCTTCTCATGCCGGACGCGAACCTGATCCACCAGGGGCATCTCGGACTGGGGTACATACTTAGCCACGGTTTTCCTCCTGTCTGTCATTAATTGGAACGCTCTACAGAGAGAATCTCAAAGCGCAGAGTCCCGACTGGGGCTTCCACGTCAACGATGCTGCCGGCAGCCTTGCCCAGCATGGCACGGCCAAAGGGCGAATCGTCGGAAATTTTTAGTTCCATGGGATTTGCCTCCTGCGAGCCCACAATGCAGTAGACCTCTGTCTCATCCGAATCCAGGTCCCGAACCTTCACGGTGCAGCCCAAACCGACCAGACCGGACATTTCCTCGTCTTCGTCGTCGATGATGACTGCGTGCGCCAGAATGTTCTCCACCTCTGCAATTCGGCCGTAGAGCTGGGCCTGCTCGTTTTTGGCTTCATCGTATTCGCTGTTTTCGGAAAGGTCGCCAAAGGAACGGGCCTCTTTCAGATGCTCTGCAACCTCCTGCTCCCGGGTGGTTTTGAGATAATGCAATTCCTGCTCCAGCTCTGCAAGCCGCGCACTGGTCAGTTTGAATTCCTTTGCCATAATTCGGAACCGCCTTTCTTTCGTTGAATTTGACCTATATTATACTATCCGCCTATTCGTTTGTCAACACTTCAATTCCCTTCAAAAACTGTGCATCGTTCTGATGCTCCAGTTTCCCGTAGTAGAATTTCTCCTTGTCCTCCAAGGACAGATCCACCGGATAGTCCGGCGCGATGCCCTTTCCAACCAGGCTCACGCCGTTGGGCGTCGTGTACTGCCCGACAGACAGATTGACGGCCGAGCCATCTGAGATCCGGATGGTTGTCTGGAACCGACCCTTTCCGTAGGTCTGTTCTCCGACGATCACCGCAGCCTTATATTCCTGCAGGGCGGCAGCAAAAAACTCAGCGGCGGAATACGAATCGTAATTCACCAGAACCGCCATGGGCAGATTCAAGCAGCTTGCGTCGGATTGATCCACAACTTCCTTGCCCGCGTAATCTACGCTGCGGAACAGCGGTCCCTCCGGCAGCAGGTAGTCCAAAATCTTCACCAGCTCGTCCTTAAATCCGCCGGGATTATAGCGCACATCAAAGAGGATGCCCTTGACCTGCCGCTTGCGCCCTTCCTCCAGAACCGCCAGCACATCCTCTGCGGCATCTTTCTCAAAGTTGCGAATTCGGACATACAGCACTCCGTTGTCCAAAAACTCATGGGTAACATTGACAGTCTTAATGGTACTGCGGGTAATACTGATATCCCGAATTTCGTCGGCATGGGATACCGTAAGGCGAACCTTTGTCCCTTCCTTGCCGCGAACACGGTTTTTCGTTTCATTTAGATCGATGGCATTGTCTGAGCCGTCCAGAACCGGAACGCCGTCCACCTTCAGGATCAGATCACCATTCTCCAGACCCGCCTGATAGGCAGGGCTGTCCGGTGTGACCTCCACAATCTTCAGCCCCTTCTCCACATTTTCTGCGGAGATAACAACGCCAATTCCCACATAAGCATTGTTCATTCCTTCCAGGTAGCTGTCATAATCCTTCGCAGAGATGTAAAAGCTCCACTCGTCGCCCAAACCTTTAATCATGCCGCTGGCCGCTTCATCGGCCAGCTTCTCTTCGTCCACCTCTCCGATAAAGTATTGATCAATGTTTCTACGGATCTCCGAAAGCTTGGAAAGGTATTTGCTTTGAGCGCCCTCTTCAGTCTGCTTTCCGCTTAAAGCACCGATGAGACGGCCCTGCTGATTGAGGCCGACCATCAGCAGAAAGGTCCCCCAAAAAGTCAGCACTGCAGTCACAAGCACTGAAATGACAATGGGCCATATTCTTGTTCGACGGTTTTCATTCATTTCCATTCCTCCTACTTCTGTTCCTTCAAAGATAACAATAGGACGAGCGAACTCGTCCTATTGCAGTGTACTGTGTAAGCCCTGTTCAGGGCAAAAACGGTCTGGGATCCACCAGTGCGCCGTTATAGTACATCGTCAGGTGTAGGTGGGGACCGGTGGACCAACCGGTGCTGCCCACATAGCCGATCACTTCACCCTGGGTGACATATTGACCGGGGCTGACGACATAGCGGCACATATGACCGTAGAGGCTGGAAAGACCGTTGCCGTGATTGATCACAACATGATAGCCGTAGGCCGTGCCAAAGGTGGCTTTCGTAACTGTACCGGAAGCACAGGCATAGATGGGATCTCCGTAAGCGGCGCCAATGTCCATACCGCTGTGATTTCCGTACGCACCGGTAATGGGATGGTAACGGGGACCGAATTCACAGGTGATGTAATGCACGTCAGTGGGCCAGATAAAGCCGGAAGCGCTGACCTGGCTGTGGCCGCTGCCGTTGTTGCCGCTGCCGCCGGTGGAACTGCTTCTTCCGGAGGCCTCGTTCTGCCGCTGGGCGGCTGCAGCCTCCCTTTGACGTCTGGCCGCTTCCTCTGCGGCAGCCCTCGCTCTCGCGGCGGCTTCCGCCTCCTTGCGGGCCTTCTCCTCGGCGGCCAAAGCCTCCTGATAGTTGGCCTGCTCCTGGGCAATTTCCTTCAGGACATCTTCCTTCTGGGATTCGTATTTCTGCTCGGCACTCTTCATAGCGTCATGATCCGCCATCAGCTCGGCAAAAATAGCGTCGGATTCCGCCCGCTGTTTCTCCAGGTCCGCTTGATCAGAATCCAGCTTTTCTCTGGCCTGCTCAATCTCAACCTTTTCCAGCGCCAGTTCCTTTCTGGCCGTTTCGATCTGCTGGGCAGTCTCCTGTATCCGACGCATCATCTGCGAATCCGCCTGGGCAATCTCATTAATCATATCGACCCGATCCAAAAGGTCGCCAAAGCTGTTTGCTTTGAAAAGAATGGACCAATAGGTCAGATTGCCGTTCTCCTCCATGGAGCGGATCCGGGCCTTGAAGCGCTCGCTCAAGTCATCCCGGCGCTGGAGCGCATCATCCAGCTCGTTTTGCTTCTGGGCCAGCAGCAGGTTGAAGTCCTGGAGCTGCTGGGTGACATTTTCAATGGAGTCCTGGGTCAGCTTGATCTGCTGATCGATTTGGTTCTTCTTTTCTACAAGGTCCAGAATCTCCGATTCCTTGCTGGAAATCTTCCCACGAATTTCCTTCTGCTGAGAGGCAATGGTTTTCTCCTGGTTTTTCAGTTCTTCGATGTGCTTTTTAATGTCCGAGGAGCTTGCTGCCAGGGCCGACAAAATCGAACTGCCCAGCATGAGCAGCACCAACAGGCCGGCAATCACGGACGCGATAAGACGACGATACTTATACATACACAATTCCTTTCTGCTTAAACGTCAAGAAACTTACGGATGGACATTACGGAGCCGAACATTCCCACAAGCAATCCGGTAGCCCCGAAGGCAAACACCATGGGGATGACTACTTCCCGGAAGGGAACAAGGTTAAAAAGCTGTAGGTTCTGGGACTGGGTGATTTTTTCCGCCAGGAAATCGTAGAGCCCCCATTCCAGCAGGAAGGCCAGCCCTGCAGAGATCACCCCGATCAAAAAGCCCTCGACAAAATAGGGAAACCGGATAAAACGATTGGTGGCTCCAAGCATTTTCATAATTCCGATTTCTTCCTTTCGGTCATACATGGCAAGCTTGATGGTATTAGAAATCATAAACAGAGAAACCACCAGCAGTACCACGATAATCACCACGGAGGCTATGTTGAAAGCCCGCTGGATGGTGAGAAAGCCCTTGGCCAGCTCGGGCAGCGCCTTGACCTCCGCCACGCCCTTGATGGCCCCCAGTGCCTGAACAGTTTCGTCCATTTTGGCGTTGTCCTCCAGGGTAATTTCAAAGCGGTCACGGAAGGTTTCCGCAGTGACACCCTCAAAGGCATTGCCACCTCCCTGCTGGTCGATAAAGCGCTCGCCGGCCTCTTCCCGGGAAATAAATTTTGCCTCCAGAACATTGTCCACCAGATTGATCTGAGAACCGACGGACTTCGCCGCACTGGTATCATAAGACTCGTCAATAAAGGCGTGAATCCGGTTCTGATGCTCCATATCCGAGACAAAGAGGCCGAGATTATAGACAATCATGGAGAAGCTGCCGATTATTATAAAACACGCCACGGTGACACATACGGCAGCGAAGGACATAAACCCGTGGGTATACATATTGTGGATCCCCTCTGCAAAGAGGTATTTCATTTTTCTAATCCGATTCATTCAAATAATACCCATCCATTCCGTCATTGATAACCTTCCCGTTGGCAATGGCGATCACCCGCTTGGTAAAACGATTGACCAGTTCCTGTTCATGGGTGACGATCATGACCGTCGTCCCCAGCGCATTGGCGCGTTCGAGGAGCATCATAATCTCATAGGAACGCTGGGGATCCAGATTCCCTGTAGGCTCATCGGCAATAATCATGTTGGGGTTGTTCACCAGCGAACGGGCGATTGCCACCCGCTGCTGCTCACCGCCCGAGAGCTCATGGGGAAAACGGCGGCCTCGATTCTCCAGTCCCACCAGATCCAGCACATAGTCCACCCGTTCCTTGATTTGCTTGGCGGAGGCCCCCACAATCCGCATACCGAAGGCGACATTATCAAATACCGTCTTGTTTTCAATCAGACGGAAGTCCTGAAAAATCACGCCCACTGTGCGGCGCAGATCGGGAATCTGGCTCTTCTTGATAGATTCAATCTGATATCCGTTGACCTGGATTGAGCCGGAGCTTGGCATCAGCTCCGCCGTCAAAAGCTTGATTATGGTGGATTTTCCGGAACCCGAGGGGCCAACCAAGAAGACAAACTCACCGTCGTCGATATGCAAACTCACGCCGTTCAGGGCGTGGTTGCCCGTATCGTAAATCTTGGTGACATTTCTGAAATCAATCATAAGGTTCTCCTAATTTCTTGGTAAGAGCTTCGCTAAAACATCCGATTTTCCCGGGAAGACAAATACTTTTTGACCATCAAAGCAACCTTAAAAATAATTGCGTGGTCAAATTCCCGCAGATCCAGTCCGGTGAGCTTTTTGATTTTCTCCAGCCGATAAACCAGCGTATTGCGGTGGACAAAGAGCTTCCGGGAGGTTTCGGAGACATTCAGATTGTTTTCAAAGAACTTGTTGATGGTGAAAAGGGTCTCCTGATCCAGCGTATCAATGGAATTTTTCTTGAACACTTCCCTCAGGAAAATCTCACAAAGGGTGGTTGGAAGCTGATAGATCAGCCGCCCGATGCCCAGGTTTTCATATGTAATAATGCTTTTCTCCGTATCGAAGACCTTTCCAACCTCGATCGCCATCTGGGCCTCCCGGAAGGAATCCGCCAGTTCCCGCAGATGATCCGCTACACTGCCGACACCGATGGTGCACTTAACGTAAATCTGACTTTTGAGGGTGCTTTCCATTTGAGCGGCCAAATTCAGCAGCTCGGACTGCTCCACCTCGGGGTTCACCTGCTTGACAATGGCGATGTCGGTCTCGTTGATGGAAATCACAAAATCCTCCTGACGATCCGGGAACAGGGACAGAAGCACGTCCACGGCCCCCATATCCACGCTGCCCGTCTGGCGGACCAGAAAGACCGTATAACTCTGGTCTGCGGGGAAGTGTAATTCCTTGGCCTTGATAAAGATGTCGCCGGGAAGAATATTATCGGTAATGATGTTCTTGACAAAGGTTGCCTTGTCATGCTTCTCTTCATAGTAGTTCTTTGTGCAGCTAAGGGCCACCTGGGCCATCAGACAGAGGCTCTTTGCCATCTCGTCCTCTCCGTCCACATAGACGGCATAATCAAAGCTGCCGCCGAAGCTGGTCAGGGCCTTACCGGTTCTGCCGGAGGCGCAGCAAACCTCTTCCTCGGAAACGGCGATGCTGTAGGCAAGCCTGGGATATTTTGCGGCAATCTGGCCGGGATTGGAACAGGCAATCACGTTGCCCTCCGGGTCTACTACACCGATCTCACGGCTCGTTGCAGCCTTCATCTGTTGAATCAAGTCAGAAAAAATCTGGTTTGTCATATTTTCGCACTCCTGTTTCAGTTGGGAATATTACTTTTTCACAACAGCCTTTTTTTATCATACCTTATTTCTTCGGATTTTGCAAGAGGAATTTGTGATTTTCTTTGAAAAAACCAGTTGAATTTTATGCAAAAACACAACAAATCCGGCGATATGTCTAATTGTCCCAGGTCAATTATCCCCCCTAATACAGGTTTTGTCAAGAGTCAGACTTTGGTGAAAATGTACATGCTGTCTGTTCCGATCCATTGTCCGCCGCCGTGTCGGGAACTTTTGGCTCCAGCGCCGCCAGCTCGGCAGCGCTCAGTTCCCGCATCTGCCCCAGCGGCAGCTCCCCAAGGGACAGGCTTCCCTCCTGCTCCCGCCGCAGATAGCTGACCCTCAGCCCGCGACTCGCCATCATCCGGCGAACCTGGTGGTATTTGCCCTCGGTGACGGTAATTTCGCTCCGCCCCGGCCCCAGGGGCCGCAGCAGGGCCGACTTGCATACTGTCCCATCCCGCAGAATCAGCCCCCGTTCGAAAGCCTCCACGTCTGAGGCGCCCGCCTCGCCCTCGTGCCGGGCAAAGTAGCGTTTTTCTACCCCGCAGCGGGGTGAAATCAGCCGATGAGCCAGATCCCCGTCGTTGGTCAGGAGCAGCAGACCCTCGGTCTCCTTGTCCAGCCTTCCCACCGGGACCACTCCCTGCCGCCGGAAGTGCTCCGGGATCAGCTCCATCACCGTAGGATCCCTGGGGTCCTCGGTGGAGGTAACGCAGCCCGCCGGCTTGTGCAGCAGCAGGACGATCCGGCGGCGGCCCTCCACCCGCTCCCCACGGAAGAGCACCGCATCGGCTGCGGGATCCACCTTCACGGAGCCATCCAAAACAGGCTTTCCGTTGACACAAACCGCGCCGCTTTTCAACAGAGTTTTCAACTCCCGACGGGAAGCAAGCTGCGCGTCGGAAAGAAATTTATCCAATCGTTCCATGAATCTTCCTCATATTCCGGCCGGGCCGGGCATAGATTACAGCGTAAATCTGAAAGGCAAAGGAGTTGCAGATATGTTTGTATACACCACGAAGGTCTCCAAAACCAAGCTGTCGGCCATCGTCACAATGATCATCGCCGCCGTGGTTCTGGTGGCAGCCCTGGCGGCAGCAAAAACCGGCGGTCCCAGCGACGATCATTCGTTCAGCGGTGAGAGCAACGACAGCCGTGTGACCTTCCTGGCCCAGTACGGCTGGGAGGTCAACGCGGATCCGGTCCAGACCCAGACCGTCTCAGTCCCGAAGGAGGACAGTGAAGCCTTTACCCGCTACAATACACTGCAGCAATCTCAGGGCTTCGATCTGACGGCCTACGCCGGGCAGCAAGCCATGCGCTATGTCTATGAGATTCTGAATTACCCGGAGGCCGACAAACCTGTGTATGCCACATTGTTTGTCTGCCAGGGCAAGATCATCGGCGGCGATGTAACCAACACCGCCCCGGAGGGGAAAATGCACGGCTTTCAAAAGCCAAACGCTTAGTTCTCATATACTATACACCCAAATTATTACAAAACTGTTACATTTTGCGGGTTCGAAAAATATTTTTTCGAACCCGCTTGACTTTTTTGCGTTTGGCTTCAATAGATTACTTTTCCCGTCTCGTGATATTCCCGGAACAGCTCGACACAGCGCTCCCGCTCGATCTGTTCCAAGCGTAGAACCGCGGCATCTTCACAGCCCCGCCGAATAAACTCGTAGATAAACTCGTCCCGGAAGCCGATCGCCTCGGCGTCTCTGGGAGAGGCGCCGTAGTAGCAGTGCTCGATATTGGCCCAAATCATCGCACCCAGGCACATGGGACAAGGGTAGCCAGTGGCGTGCATGACATAGCCTGTCAGATCGTGGGTTCTCAGCTTTCTGCAGGCCTCCCGGATTGCCAGGATCTCCGCATGGGCGGTGGGATCACAGTCCCCCAAAACTCGGTTGCTGCTGACGGCAATCACGTTTCCTTCCCGGTCTGTGATCGCCGCTCCGAAGGGCCCGCCGAGCCGTTCATTCATGGTTCTTCTGGCCTCTTCCACGGCTGACAAAATTGCTTCCATGGCTGCCTCCTTTCCGCTCTGCGGTCAGAGCCTGTGCACATTCTTCGCGGGAATCTTACAACAGGGCGGAGCAAAAGCTCCGCCCCGCTTGAACTGCGTCAATAGATGTGGACAGCAGTATTCACCGGGCAATTGTCGTAAATGTAGGTGCAGTCCTCGTCCAAAAGACGGACGCAGCCGGCTGAGGCCGGGACACCGATGGTGGCCGAGTAGATTCCGCCGCTATAGGCCGTAGGCCGGGAGTGGAAGCCTCTTGCTTCGTCAAAGACGGAGACATGGTGGCAATAGTACTTCGCATAGGTCCACCGGGCAACTTTGTACAAAATCTTTGTGTCCTCAACCGGGGTGGGACAATAGTTCATTCCGCTGGCAGTGGGGCCGCTGCGCACCAGCTTCCAGTTTCCCTTGGAGCCCTTGAAAATGTTCACACGCTGGGTATACAGACTGACCCAGATCAGATAGCCGGTCTGACTGCTGCATTTACGGACCTGATTTACATAATATTCCTTGACCGCAACGGGATAGTCGGTCGTGGTGTAATAATTGGCAGGAATGATGGCGACATTTTTGAAATTCGTCCAGCCGACCTTGCCGTCCGGCATCCGAATCTTTGTGACAGAACTGCTTCTGGATTGCAAAACAGTCACCTGCGTGCCGGCGGCATAGCTTCCAATGGGGGTATTCAGGGACAAATTGTTCTGATAGGCGTAGAGGGTTCCGGCGGAGCACAGCTTCGCCTGGACATTCTGCGTCCGTACGTTCCGGGCCGCTTTCTGAATGAAGTACTGAAGATCCACAGAGCCCTTGTGAACCTGGGCTGTTACGCCGCCGCAGGAGATACTGACCGTCAGCTCGACCTTGGATTTCGCACCGTTTTGATAGGGGCTGAAGTCATATTGTGTCGAAATAACACTGCCCTCCTTGAGCAGACTGCGGCTGGCGGCAGCAATCTGGGCTCCGTCTATGTACCATTTTACGTCACACTCCGACCAGCCCTCCGGCATTTTGCTCAGCTTCAGCCCAAGGTTCAGTCTGGTATGTCCCTCGGACACAGCACCGGCGTCAGTCCGGGTGGCAACGGCGTCTTTTACGGTTTTGTAGGGATTATTGACCCTTGCTCCCGTATTGGCGCACTCGTTCCAAAAGTTTTTACCGCGGACGACGGCCTTGTCGATCCGTCCAAGGCCGTTGACATAGACGCCGTCTGCAAGCACGTTCATAAGCTTGACGGTGCCGCCCTGGGCCACAGTCATTCTGCCCTTTTGAAGCAAATTGACCGTCTCCGCCGTGGCGCCGGAGAGCACCACCACGCAGCAGTCAAAACAGTTCACGGTTTTTGCCCTGGCGTTCAATCTGAACAGCGCATGGCTGACCACGCTTTCCAAAGTCTGATCCGACGTAAGCTCCGTGGGCCTGCACACCACTAACTCGTGAATGCTGCATTGCTTCAAATTCAGGCGAAGTAGGTCGTTTCCCTGGAGAATCAGGCGTCCCGTAACGGTCAGACGCTCCAGCGTAATGGCTCTGCAATCCGTGCTGAGCAGCAGGTCGCCGTTGATTTTGGTGTCGGCGGGAACGGAAGCAGCCGCAAGGGCCAGGCGTCCGCTGTAGCTTCCGCTTTCCACATCGGTTCCGATCCAGCTCAGCAGATTGTACAGAACCTGTGCAAGCTCCTCCCGGGTGATTTTGGCCTTCGGCAGCAGCTTGCCGCTGGAGCCGTTCACAAAGCCCTTTTCAATCATGGCTGCAAGGGGCTCCGCCGCCCAGTCACTGACCTGCGCCCAGTCCGGAAAACGGTAAATTGCCTGCCGATTTCCGCTCTTCAGGCCAAACACCCGGGCTAAAACCACGAAAACCTCCTCCCGGGTCACGGGCTGGTTCGGCTGCAGCTTTTTGGAGCTCGGATCCGCGATGGGAAACAATCCCAGACAGACCGTACGCTGCAAATCGCCGTAATACCAGCTGTTGGGTGCCGCTCCGGTGTAGGCCGTCAGGTCGGCAGCCTTTTCGGTTTTCAAAATTCGGGCCAGAATCGTGGAAAGCTCCGCCTGTGTGGCGTTGCTCTTCGGCGCAAGATTGTTGGAAGAAACACCCCGGAGAATCCCGTTGCGCACTGCAAAAATCAAGGCCTTTTGGGACCAGCGTGTCGTAAGATTAAATCTCTGAATGATCTGCTCGTCCGTCAGTTCGGTGAGCGGCGGCTCCGCAGGCTCCGCAGGTTCCGCAGGTTCCGTGGGCTCTGAGGGCTCCGTGGGCTCTGAGGGCTCCGTGGGCTCCGTGGGTTCCGTGGGCTCTGAGGGCTCCGTGGGTTCCGTGGGCTCTGAGGGCTCCGTGGGTTCCGTGGGCTCTGAGGGCTCCGTGGGTTCTGAAGGCTCCGAGGGTTCTGAAGGCTCCGAGGGTTCTGAAGGCTCCGAGGGTTCTGAAGGCTCCGAGGGTTCCGTGAGTTCCGACGAAAGCGTTTGCGCTTCCTGCAGATGGGTTTCATGGATGTACGCCTCTGTCTCAGGCTCCTGCTCCGCCGGGTCAAGGATCTCCGCGTCTGCACCCGGAATCTCTGCCGCGCTTTGAGACTGCCTGAAGCCTGGCTCCGGGGCCACCGGCCCGGGACACGCCGCCGCAAAAGCATGGCCCGACAGCAGGCTCAGGCAGAGCGTCCAAGCGATCAAGCGTTCCAGTTTTCTTCTCATAGCTTTCTCCTTTTCCTGCGTCGCGTAAGCGATACACTCCTACTGTGAATTACCGGATATGAACATAGGATACACGATTTTTTATAAAAAAGCAATACGGGATTAACAAGAAATGGAAAAATAGTTGACAAATGCCAAGGTTCTGCTATAATCAAACTGCTCCAACTGAATACGACAGTTCGCAACCATCCTGTCGCTAAACAAAACTATTGGACCGCTCCCGGGAGGGAGCCAAAGATGGGCGCAGTGCGCCCAATTTTCTTTTGGAGGGAATTATAATGAATCTTACCACCCGTCGAATCGCCTTTGCGGGCATTCTGGCTGCGCTCTACGCAGTCGTCACAGTTCTGGAAGGCTGGCAGTTGCCAACTCTGGCGTACGGAGCGATTCAGTTTCGGTTTGCCGAAGCTCTGAGCGTCCTGTGCTGCTTTACACCTGCGGCCATCCCCGGTATGGTCTTGGGCTGCATCGTGTCCAACTTTTTCAACCCGTTGGGCTTCTCGGCAATCGACATTGTGTTCGGCTCGCTTGCTACGCTGCTGGCCTGTGGGATCACCTGGGCCATGTCCCGCCACATCGAGGAAAAACGCAGTCTGGTCTGGCTGGTTCCTCTGCCGACGATTCTCTTAAATGCAGCGATTGTCGGCGCCGAGCTCGCAGTTTTCATCGACAAGAGCGCAACCCTGCCGGCATGGCTTGCCAACGCACTGTCCGTTGGAGCTGGAGAAGCCGCTGTGATGTACGCTCTTGGGGTGCCCCTGCTGTTCTTCCTGCTCAAGAGCACCAGACTGACCCGGGATCTGCGAAAGCTTTAGCTTGCCGGGATCAAACGGGATCCCGGCAGAACACAGTTGGACAGGCGCTGGTCAAATATGGTTGTAACTTGAAGCGCAGCGCCGCGTCATTCGGACCCGGTGCTGCCCTTTCATTTACTGCTTTCCCTCGCCCCGCTGTTTCCCCGGGCTCTGACGAAAAACGGTTTGCATTTTGATTGCACATGTGCTATAGTAGATTGAATACAAGCGAAGGATGACTGCTATGGAATTCATTACCCACTCGGCTGTGGAGACGGAGCAGCTCGGCGCAAGGCTGGCTGCAATCCTGCAGGCCGGGGATGTCATTGCCTACCGGGGAGACCTGGGCGCCGGGAAGACAGCCTTCACCCGGGGACTTGCCCGGGGCCTCGGTGTTACGGAGCCGGTAAACTCTCCGACCTATACCCTTGTGAACGAATATCTCACAGGCCGTCTTCCCCTGTTCCACTTTGACATGTACCGTCTGCGGGATGCGGAGGACCTGTTTGATCTGGGCTGGGAGGATTATTTGAACCGGAACGGCGTGTGCGCGGTGGAATGGAGTGAAAACGTCCTGTCGGCTCTGGAGAATCCCATTACGGTGAATATCACCGGGCTTTCCGAAAACGAGACGCTGCGCCGGATTACAATCTCAGGAGGTCGATTGGATGCGAATTTTAGCCTTTGAAACCTCCGCCAAGGCGGCCTCAGTCGCCCTGTTGACGGACGGGAACCTGACCGGCGAATTCTTTCAAAACAGCGGCGAGACCCACAGCCGCACGGTGCTGAGGTTAGCGGATGAGCTGCTTAAAAGCTGCAATCTCTCCCCCGCCGAGATAGATGCCGTTGCCTGGGCCAACGGTCCCGGGAGTTTTACCGGCGTCCGCATCGGCGCGGCGGCGGCAAAGGGCTTCTGTTGGGGGCGGGAGCTCCCGGCTCTGCCGGTTTCGACTTTGGAAGCCATGGCATGGAACCTGGCGGATCTGAAGGGCATCCTCTGCTGCTGCATGGATGCCCGGCGCAATCAGGTTTACAACGCCCTGTTCCGTTCCCGGGACGGGCGTCCTGTTCGCTTGCGGGAGGACCGCGCCCTCTCTCTGGATGAGCTGGCCGAGGATCTCAGGACATTTCAGGAGCCCATCTTCCTGCTCGGTGACGGGGCGTTACTGACCTGGACCGTCCTGCATGAGCAGCTGGCAGCTCTGATCCTGATTTCAGAGCATTTGCGGCAGCAACGGGCCGCCGGCGTGGCACTGGCGGGCTGGGATGCCGTTTTACAGGGCAGGACCGAAGCAGCGGCTTCGATCTCCCCCAATTATTTGCGTCTGTCCCAGGCCGAACGGGAAAGACGCGAAAAAGAAAGCAGCAGAGGAGAATAGCTATGGGTTCATTACATGTTTTGGAGCACCCGCTGATTCAGCACAAGCTGGCTCTGCTGCGGGATCAGAACACCGGCGTAAAGGAATTTCGGGAGCTGGTGGGAGAAATTGCCCAGTTGATGTGCTATGAGGCTACCAGAGATCTGCCCACCGAGGAGGTGGAAATCGTAACGCCTGTGGCAAAAACCATTGTCCGGATGTTGGCAGGAAAAAAGCTGGCCATTGTCCCGATTCTCCGGGCCGGGCTCGGCATGGTAGATGCCATCATCGATCTGATTCCATCGGCAAAGGTGGGACACATCGGCCTGTACCGGGATCCCCAGACCCACCTGCCAGTTGAATACTACTGCAAGATGCCCCCCGACATTTCAGAGCGGCAGATCTTTATCGTTGATCCCATGCTGGCCACCGGCGGCAGCGCATCCGCTGCCATTTCTCTGATGAAGGAAAAATATGGCTGCAACCACATCGTTCTTATGAATCTCATCGCCGCCCCGGAGGGAATTGCCGTCATCCGCAGGGATCATCCCAACGTGGATCTCTTTGTAGCCGCGGTGGATGAACGCCTCAACGAACACGCATACATTGTTCCCGGCCTGGGGGATGCCGGAGATCGGATTTTCGGAACAAAGTGAGGATATCATGGAAACACTTCTTTCAATCGCAGTTGCCCTGCTGGCGGGTCTGTTGATGTCCCGCGTCATAAAACCGCTCAAGCTGCCTGCCGTCACCGGCTATCTGGTAGCCGGTCTGCTGATCGGTCCCTTTGTTCTGGGCGCCATTGGCATTGACGGCATTGGCTTTACGGGCTTCGACAAGGTTTCCGCTCTCAAGCCCGTCTCCGACGTAGCCCTCGGCTTTATTGCCTTTGCCATCGGCAACGAATTTCGTCTCAAGCAGTTAAAAACCATTGGCCGGCAAGCCACAATCATTGCCATATTTCAGGCCCTGGCAGCCACCGTCATGGTGGATCTCGGGCTGCTGGGGCTGCACCTGCTGATGCCGGACAAAATCAACGTCGCAGACTGCATTACCCTCGGCGCCATTGCCACCGCAACTGCCCCTGCCGCCACCTTGATGGTGGTCAACCAGTACAAGGCAAAAGGCCCGCTGGTGGACATTTTGCTGCCGATTGTCGCCCTGGACGACGCTGTAGGTCTGGTGGTCTTCGCAGTCAGCTTCGGCATTGCCAAAAGTCTGATAAGCGGTACCGGTGTCAGCCTGGTTTCTGTTTTGCTCAACCCGATGATTGAGGTCACAGCCTCCCTGCTGCTGGGCACAGTGCTGGGCCTGATCTACACCTGGCTGGAGCGCTTCTTCCACTCCCGCAGTAAGCGGCTGTGCGTTGCAATCACCTTCGTAATCTTCGCTGTTTCCCTGTCCATGCTCCGCATCGACCTTGAGGGCTCCGACGTTGAAATCGGCTTCTCTTCCCTGCTGGTCTGCATGATGATGGCCACTGTTTTCTGCAACATCTGCCCCAGCTCCGAAGAACTCATGGCCAAAACAGACCGCTGGACTGCGCCTCTGTTTGTGCTGTTCTTTGTCATCAGCGGCGCGGAGCTGGACCTCTACGTCTTTACCGACATGGTTGCCGTTCTGGTTGGCGCAGCCTACATTCTCCTGCGTTCCATCGGCAAAATCGGCGGCGCTTCCATTTCCTCCAAGCTGAGCCACTGTGACCCCATGATTCAAAAATGGCTGGGCATCACCCTGCTGCCCCAGGCCGGCGTGGCTCTGGGCATGTCCCAGACCGCTTCCACCCAGCTCGGCCCCGACGGCGCGGCGGTTCGCTCCATTGTGCTGTTCTCCGTGCTGATCTACGAGCTGGTAGGTCCCATGCTGACCAAAATTGCCCTGACCAAGGCCGGTGAGATTTCTCCCAAGGAGCTCAATCCGCCCCATCCGGAGCAGAAGCGCCACCGCGCCAAGGCCTGATCCGGGTCGAAGCACAGAAAACAGAGCCCTGTCTTCCAGCGCGGCAATTCGCCGCCGGGAGACAGGGCTCTGTTTCATTTTGCCGCGCTGCGGCCAGTCACACGCAGGACTTCAGCGCTCTGTCTTTTGCCCGGTCTTAACCGCGTTACGGATCTGGGTGCTGCTGGTGCTTTTTGTATAGGGGAAGAACACAATCTCCACGCCCTTGTCCTTGAAATACGCGGCATAGCGGTTAAAACGTTCAGAGCCCTGATAGTCGGAGCCCACAAAGAGCTTGTCATAGTGCCACAGAGCCCAGGCGTCGGAATCCTCCGGACAGGACTGCACCACCTTGTCCACATAACGGCAGGCAGCGACCACTTCTTTGCGCTCCTCAAAGGGAATATAGGTTTCCTTGCCCTTCCAGGCGCCGCTTTCATGGACGCCGACAATCAGGTAGTCGCATTGGGCCTTTGCCCTGCGAAGAAGATTCAGGTGTCCCACATGGAAAAGATCAAAGGTGCCGGACAGATAGCCGATTACCACCTTCTTTTCGTTTTTCGCCCGGCCGGAGCTCAGCTTATAGGCGTAGCTGGAACGGCCGAAGGCCTGGGGATCGGCGTGGTAGCGGGCCAGAACCTCCCGGAAGACCGTATCATATTCAGGGATGAAAAGCTCCTCCCGGGCAAAAACCCGCTCCAAAATCTGCTCTGCAAGCCCCATCAGGAGGGACAGATTGTTCTGCCCGCCGTTGAAGCGGGAGCCGGCGAAGGAGCCGGGGGAGACATTCAAAATCCGGTTCCGGGTGCCCTTTTCCTCCAGCTCCACGTTCACGCTCTCCACGAAGCGGCAAACCGCCGCCTTGGAGGCTGCATAGACTGCCGTCATGGGAGAGGACAGCATTCCGGAGATGGAGCCCATAATGCCGCAGTAGAAGGGAGTTTCCGGTTTCATCAGGCGCTCGTAAAAAATCCGCAATATTTTCAGGGCCGATACCGCATTGACCTGCATCATTCCGTCGATCTCCGCGATGTGGTGGTATTCAAGGTCCGCAACTCTGCCGTAGCCCGCCGAGATAAACAGCAGCTCCAGCTCCGGATCGGCGGCGTAGCTCTCAAGCAACGTCTGGGAAAAGAAGCGCAGATCGCAGGGTACATATTCGCAGGCAGCGGGCAGCAGCTCCGCCTCAGGCGCCTGCTTGTCCAAAACAGTGACGGCATATCCCTTCCGGGACAGCAGCGTGGTAACTGCCAGCCCCATGCCGTTGCTTCCGCCCACAACAAGTGCTTTCTTCATAGTAGCCTCCAAAACAGCTTATTTCTTTTTCATTTGTTGGAGAATCAGGGCCGCACAGCGTACCGCAGCTTCCCCGTCCTCGCAAAAATCGTTTTCTCTGGCAAACTCCGCCCAGGCCGGACTGGTCCAGAGGGGCTGAAGCTCTGTTAAAACCCGTTCCAGCTCCTCATTGCTCCGCGCCAGGGGGAAGGGCAATGCATCCAGCGGGAAATAGAAATTTCGATCCTTCTGATAGGCCTCAATGTCCGTGGCAAACTGAATCACAGGCTTTCCCGTCAGGGCATAGTCGAACAAAGAGGAGGAATAGTCGCTAATCAAAAGATCCGCCGCGCACAGCAGCTCCGCCATATCCGGGTACTCTGTCGCGTCTACGAGGGTATCTCCGTTGTAGGCAAAGAGCTCGGCGGACTGAGCCGCCACGTTGGGGTGCAGACGGATCAGCACCGTCCAGTCTCCCTTGAAGTTCTCCGCCGCCTTCCGGCGCACCAGCTCCGCGTCAATGCGATAGGCCTCCGTGCTGTGGTCGCTGCGGAAGGTGGGGGCGTAGAGGGCCAGCTTGCGATTCTCCGGCAGAGCGAAGTGCTTGCAGACCTCTGCATGCAGGGCGCTGTGATCCCGGAAAAAAATATCATTTCGGGGAGTTCCGGTTCTCAGGACCGGCCCCTCATACCAGAAGCTGTTTCGATAGAGCTTTTCCATAAAGCCGCTGCCCGTCACAATCACGTCAATCTGGGCGGAATCCCCCTTCGCCGCAGCCACATAGTCCGCCTCCAGGTGATTGCCGACGTCCGCCTCAATTCGTTTGAGGGCAAAGCCGTGCCAGGTCTGCAGATAGAACTGGTTTTTCCGCTTGATAAACTCGTATTTCCGGCAGTTGTCCACCCAGACCTTAGAGGAGGCCAGAGCGCGTATTTTTTGAATGCCCTGCGCGGGAACCGCCTGCACGCCCTCCGGCAGGCTCGCCGCGGCAGCCTCGTCCTTACAGATCCAGAGCAGCTCCAGATCCTCCCCGCTTTTGCGCAAAACCTCGCAGATGGCCTTAGGGCTGTCGGAGTAACCCAGCCCGCCGAAGTT
>JAGAEW010000115.1 GCA_017612935.1 Oscillospiraceae bacterium | reverse complement strand
ACGGCACACACCGGCATGACGGGGTGTCGGGTGAGCAAAAATCGAATCAATTCCGCGCAGGCCGGCATGAGCCGAATGCGCGGTGCCGGGCGGCAGATGTGTTCCATCTGCCGCCCGGCCTTGCTTTTTTTGAAATCCGAAAGAAATTGCTTGCTATTTCACCGCTGATAGGGTAAAATTTACAAGATAAAATAGGATTATTATGTGGGGAATTATCCCTGCATTCCGTGAGAAGGAGCAATCTTAATGAAGGAAATGCAAGAATTTTTTTCAAATTTGAGAAGTACCTTCCCCACGGTCACAGTCATGGATATTTTGGATATTCTTGTGGTGACGGTGTTGATTTACTATGTAATCAGTTTGATCTGGAATACCGGTGCGCGCCGGATTGCAAAGGCAATTATCTTCTTGCTGGTGGCCACGGCCATTACAGATCTGTTGAATCTTCACACGGTGAACTACCTCCTGGACCGGGTATTTCAGTTGGGCTTTGTAGCCCTTGTGATCGTGTTTCAGCCGGAGCTTCGAAGAATTCTGGAGCGAGTGGGCAGCAAGGGCTACGTCCGGGGGCTGCTGGGTATGAGTGCCGGCAGCGCTGCTGCGGAACAGGCCGGAGCGATCAACGAGGTGGTAGAAGCCTGCGAGGCCATGTCCCGGGAGCGTGTCGGGGCATTGATTGTTTTTGAACGGACGATTTCCCTGGATCAAATCGCTGCCACCGGAACCCGGATTGACGCGGAGGTGTCCCAGGAGCTGATTCGAAATATTTTCTTCCCGAAGGCGTCCTTGCACGACGGAGCGCTGCTGGTTCGCAACGACCGCATTGAAGCCGCAGGCTGTGTACTGCCCCTGTCGGAGAACCGCTCCTTGTCTACCGACCTCGGAACCCGGCACCGGGCGGGGGTTGGCATCAGCGAACATTGCGATGCCTTGGTGGTGATTGTTTCTGAGGAGACAGGCGCCATTTCCGTTGCGGAGGAAGGTATGCTCAAGCGCCATCTGGCGGCGCAGACCCTCAAAAAGCTCCTGCTGCAGGAGCTGATCGGAGAAGAAAAGCAGGTAAGCGTCATAGATCGTCTGAAGCGCAAGGACCGCAAGAAGGAGGGAGAACGGGGATGAAGAAAAGCAGTAAGTTTCTCACATTGCTGGGCTCTTTTTTCGCTGCGGTTCTCCTGTGGCTCTACGTGGTAACGCTGGTGGCTCCGGAAGCGAGCTTTACCATCAGCAACATTTCCATCGGCATTGACGGCAAGATCGTCCTGGAGGAGCGAGGCTTGATTATCACGGACCAGAGCAGGAACACGCTTTCGCTGGATTTGCGTACCTCTCGGGTGAACAAACAAAAGCTCAATGCCGACAGCCTTCGCGTCTATGTGGACGTCAGCAAGATCCGGGAGGCGGGAACCTATCCCCTGTCCTGTATCGTCACTCTCCCGGATACGGTTCGCTCCAGCGACGTGGAGATTCTTCGAAAAAGCGTCGATTCCGTGAACGTGACCGTGTCAGCCCTGAAAAAAAAACGTATCAAGATCCAGCCCAAATGGGACGGATCCGTGAAGGACGGCTATCTGTTTGAAGCCCAGAGCGTGACCATCGAGCCGGCCGAGATTGAGCTGGACGGGCCGGACTATGAAATTGAGAAGATTGACCGGGCGGTCGTCAGCTACAACGTTTCCGCCCTGGAGCAAACTGAGATCGTGAAGGATATCCCCGTCACCTTTTTGGACAAGGATGGGAACGAGCTGCATTTTTCCGAGAACACCAGTGCGAACGCCACGAAGGTCAATCTGACCCTTCCGGTGCTTCGCACCAAGCAGATTCAGCTCGACGTGGAGCTGCAGGAGGGCGGCGGCGTTGGCAAGGACAACGTCACGCTGCAACTCAATCCCGCTTCAATCTGGGTCAAGGGTGCGGCGGATGTTATCGAGAAGCTGAGCGATACCTTCATACTCGGTCAGTTGGATCTTTCCACCGTTTCCAACCATGAAGAGCGCAGCTTTCCTCTGTTGCTGCAGGAGGGCGTCGCCAATGTCAGTGGTGAAACGGAGGTGCTGGTTTCTATCGAACTCAAGGGCGTCAGCTCCGGCACGATTCCCGTCTCAACGATTCACCTGATTAATGTCCCGGCGGGATACCGGGCGGAAGCCTCCACCCGTACGGTGAATATCAACGTCCGGGGCAGCACAGAGGAAATCAATGCGCTGAAGGAGGATAAAAATAACGGGATATACATTAAGGTGGATCTGAGCGACTACAATCAGACCGGCGCTTTTACGGTCCACGGAGAGATTGTGAATCCCAACTATCCCACTATCAGCATGGGAAATTCTGTGGAGATCGGCGTGATTATCTCAACGGGCGAACTCACGCCGGAGGATTAAGGTCCATGTTCGGCTATGTCCGACCCAGAACAGACCGACTGACGGAGGCGGAGCAGGAGGTCTACCGGGAGGCCTACTGCGGGCTGTGCCGGGCGCTGGGCCAGCAATACGGCTTTTTTGCCCGCTTTCTGGTCAATTATGACATGAGCTTTCTCTATCTGCTCCGAGCTTCAATGCGCGCCCCGGCTCCCGTCCGCAACTGCTGGTGTCCGGGCCGGGTCTGCGGCAAAAAGAGCTGCACGGTGGACCCGGAGGGCTTTGAAACAGTTGCCGCCTGCACTGTGATTTTGTGTATGGAGAAGCTGCGGGACAACGTCTGCGATGAAGGCTTTTTCCGCAGCCTGCCGCATCGCTTTCTTTGCCTGCTTTACCGGCGCGCCTATCGCAGAGCCGCAGAGCGGCTTCCGGCCTTTGCCGCCCTTACGGCGGGGCAGTTGGAAACACTGCGGGAGCTGGAGCGGGAAAACAGTCCCTCCATCGATGCAACGGCTGACAGCTTTGCCAAAATTGTCGCGGGCTGTGGGGCGGATCTGGAGCAGGACTCGATCCGCCGTCCAATGGAGCAGCTTCTCTATCAGATCGGCCGCTTTCTCTATCTGGCGGACGCTCTGGATGACCTGCGGGAAGACTGCAAAAAGAGAGCCTATAATCCGCTGCGCTTCCGCTTCTCACCGGAGAACGGAGAACTGTCCCAGCAGGAGCTGGCCTACCTGACCCAACTGACGGATGCCTCCGTCAATCTGGCGGGCTCCGCTCTGGCGCTGCTGCCGCTGCGAGCCAACGGGACGCTTTTGGAAAATACCGTCTATCTTGGAATGCCGTCGGTTTTTGCGGCTGTGAAGGCCCACAAATTCCGGGCAAAGGCCGGTTTGCTGCCCCGCGGGACACGTCGCAAGCAGACATATCAAATGCAAAAAGGAGAAACACATGAAAGATCCCTATGAGGTGCTGGGAATATCCCGTACCGCATCCGACAGCGAGATCAAAAAGGCCTATCACGATCTTGTAAAGAAATATCACCCGGACAACTATGTGAACAATCCCCTGGCGGATCTTGCCTCCGAGAAAATGAAGGAAATCAACGAGGCCTACGACACTGTTACCCGGGAGCGTCCCGGCCAGCGTGGCCGCCAGTCCCGCCCCTCCTATCAGAGGGAGAACGACTACCGCTCCGACGCATCCTACCGCGCTGAATCCTATCAGTCCCGCAGGGACGATCAGGGCAGTCAGAGTGACAATCATGCCAGCTACACCCGAGCCCGCGCCTATATCAACGCCAGCCAGTTAGATGCTGCTGAATCCATCCTGATTCATGTGGTTAACCGGGATGCCGAGTGGTATTATCTCAAGGGCGTGATTGCTTATCGCCGGGGATGGCTGGATCTGGCGAGGCAGAACTATCAAACCGCCTGCGCCATGGTGCCGGGAAACTACGAATATCAAAATGCCCTGCGCTCGGTTCAGAGCGGCTATACGCCCTACCGTCAGCAGAACTACGGCGCAAGCGATATGGATGCCGCCTGCGACCTCTGTAATGCGCTGCTGTGCCTGAACTGTCTGTGTGGAGGTTGCCGATGAGCCCTACCCGAAGGCTTACGATAACCGCTCTGATTGCTGCTCTGTGCGTGCTCTGCCTGGGTGGCAGCATGGTGCTTCCCGGCATCACGCTGTCGCTGGCGGCGCTGGCCGGGCTGTTTCCCGCAGTGACGGTCATAAGCTGCGGCTATCGCTGGGCGGCGGGAGGATTTGCGGGGGCGGCGCTGTTAGCGCTGCTTCTGCTGCCGGACAAGACGGCAGGGATCTGGTTTGCCTGCTTTTTCGGGCATTATCCCATCTGGAAGGGACTGGCAGAGGGGCTGCAGGTAAAGCTGGGCCGGCCCTGGCTGGGCTGGGGCCTGAAACTGCTGGGCTTCGGAGCCTGTATGCTGCTGCTCTATTCCCTGTTCGGGAAGCTCTTTGCCGCAGCCATTGCCTTTGACTTCAGCCAATATCCCGCAGGACACTGGCTGCTGATCGGCGTCCTGTTTGCGGCCTTTCTTGCCTATGACATTGCATTTTCCATTCTGATCGGATATTTCCGGGCAAAGCTTTTGCCGCGGCTTCTCTGAGTGCCGCAGGATAACCGGAAATTCACAGAATTTGTATCAAACCCGGAACCCATGAAAGGAGAAAAGAACGACGTGATTAAAAGTATGACCGGCTACGGCCGGGCAGTCGGTACCTATGCGGAGAAACAAATCACCGTTGAGGTTCGTTCCGTCAATAATCGTTATCTTGACTGCAACGTAAAGCTGCCACGGCTGTATTCCTTCTGCGAGGATGCCGTGAAGCAGGCGGTCAAGCAGTCTGTCACCCGGGGCAAGGTGGACGTGTTTGTGACTGTCAATCTGACCCAGAGCAGCGATGTGCGCATTGCCATCAACCGCCCCGTGTTGGAGGGGTATCTGAGCGCCATGAAGTCCATTGCGGACAGCTATCCTGTGCGAGACGATATCTCTGTCAGCGCCATCTCCCGTCTGCCGGATGTGTTCACGGTGGAAAAGGCCGAGCAGGATGAAGATGCCCTCAAGGCCCAGCTTTTGGAGGTGGTGGCGCAGGCCCTTCGGAATTATGACAGTATGCGCCGGACAGAGGGAGAGGCTTTGGCCCGGGACCTGCGCGCCAAGGCAAATTTGATTTTGAAAAAGGTCAGCTTTGTGGAGGAGCGTTCGCCCCAGTCTGTTGCCGAGTATCGGGAAAAGCTTTTTTCCAGAATGCAGGAGGTTTTGTCCTCGACCACGGTAGACGAAGCACGGATCCTGACGGAAGCCGCGATTTTTGCCGATAAGGTGGCAGTAGACGAGGAGACAGTGCGGCTGCGCAGCCATCTCGACCAACTTCAAGCTATGCTCAATACCCCGGAGCCCATTGGCCGTAAGCTGGATTTTTTGATGCAGGAGATTAACCGGGAGACAAACACCATTGGCTCAAAGTGCTCCGACCTGGAGCTTGCCCGAACTGTGGTGGATGTGAAGGCGGAGCTGGAGAAGATCCGGGAGCAGATTCAGAACATTGAGTGAGCCGGAGCGGGACATTGAAAGGACTGTTATGAAGCTGATTAACATTGGATTTGGAAATCTGGTATCTGCGCAGCGCCTGCTGAGTGTGATCAGCCCGGATTCTGCCCCTGTCAAGCGACTAATGCAGGAGGCCAGAGAACGGGGCATGCTCATTGACGCAAGCTTTGGCAGAAAGACCAAGGCGGTGCTCATTATGGACACGGATCATGTGATTCTCTCCGCCCTGGAGCCGAAGACCATTCGGGGACGGGCTGCCGGAGAAGAGGAGGATACAGATGAAGAAGGGTAGACTGATTGTTATTTCAGGCCCCTCAGGGGTTGGGAAGGGCACAGTCGTCAAGGCCTTGATGGAGCGCGATCCCCAGGTGCGCTTGTCTGTGTCCGCCACCACCCGCCAAATGAGGCCCAACGAGATCGATGGCGTCCACTATTATTTTCTCTCTTGCGGAGAATTCGAGACAATGATTGCCGAAGACCGTTTTTTGGAACACGCCGAGTATGTGGGAAACTTCTACGGAACCCCGGAGGAGCCGGTGAATCGGATGCTGGAGGCGGGCCATGACGTGATCCTTGAAATTGAGGTTCAGGGGGGGCTGCAGGTGATGCAGCGGCGGTCTGATGCCATTTCCGTTTTTATTGCGGCTCCGTCCTTTGAAATTCTCGGAAACCGGCTGCGGGGCCGGGGAGACACCGATGAAGAAAAAGTGCTCAAGCGCCTTCAACAGGCGCGGGTGGAGTATCGGGTGGCGCCCCGGTATCAATATATTGTTGTAAACGATCGGCTTGAGGACGCCGTGTCAGACATTCAGACAGTCCTGCGGGCCGAAGCATTAAAATCCGAACATCAACAGCATCTTTTGAAGGAGGCAGACTAAAATGCTTTATCCCCCTATGAGTGAACTATTGACCCACATTGACAGCCGGTATCTGCTGGTCAACGTCGTGGCTCGCCGGGCCCGCCAGATTGCGCTGGAGGCAAAGGAATTTGACATTCCCCTGACGGAAAAGCCCGTTACCCTTGCCATCCGCGAGGTAGCCGACGGCAAGCTGGTGGCCAAGGTCAAGCAGGAATATCTGCGCTGAGCTTCTGTACCCCGGGAGTTGCAGCGATGATCGCACAAATTGCCGTTGACGGCCTGCTCTATTCCATTGATAAGCCCTATAGCTATCTGCTGCCCGAAGCACTGGGGCAAGCCCGTCCGGGCTGCCGGGTCAGTATTCCCTTCGGAGCGGGCAACCGCATTCGGGAGGGAATGATTCTGGCGCTGCAGGACGCCGATGCCCCGGATCTGAAATCCGTTGTGGAGCTGCTGGACCGGGAGCCGGTGCTCTCCGAGCGTATGCTCCGGCTTGCGGCCTTTGTCCGGGAACGGTATTTCTGCACCTTTTATGACGCCATTCGTGCCATGCTGCCGGCGGGACTGTGGCTGCGGGGAAGCGAAGTTTTTTCGCTGAAAAAGCTTCCGGGAGATTGGGAAGCGCGGCTGCGGGAGGATCCCCTTGCGGCGCGGCTTGTGACGCTGCTGCGAGATGCGGGCGGGCGGCTGCACGCCGAGGCGCTCTATCGGCAATGCGGCGGCAGCTCCGGTGTGATCGAGGTGCTAAACCGCTTAAAGGAGCGGGGCTGGCTTCGTGTAGATCGGGAGCTGCACCGGAAGAACAGCGACAAGACAGAGATGATTTTGGAGTTGACGGCAGAGCGCGAGCAGCTTGATGCCCATCTGCGGGCCTGTGGGAAACGGGCGCCGATGCAGCGGGCCGTGCTGGAGCTGATGTCAAACGTCGGTATGATTTCTCAGAAGGAGCTGCAATATTTTACCGGGGCCGGCACGCAAACCCTCCGGGCTCTGGAGCGGGCAGGACTGCTGCGGATGTACCCCCAGGAGATTCTGCGTCAGGCCAATATCGTCCCCTATGAGGGGAACGTGGAATTCCCGCTGAATCCGGCCCAACAGGAGGTTTTCCAGACGCTTCTGGAACGGATGGAGCAGCGCAAGCCCGGTGCGGCGCTGCTCTACGGTGTCACCGGTTCCGGCAAGACGGCTGTGTATATTCATCTGATTCGCCGCTGTCTGGCCCGGGGCAGAACAGCCCTGCTGCTGGTGCCGGAGATTGCCCTGACCCCCCAGCTTTTGAGCCTGTTTTCTGCCTGCTTTGGGCAGGAGATTGCGGTGCTCCACAGCGGCTTGCGGGTGGGAGAGCGTTATGACGCCTTCAAACGCATTGCCCGCAGAGAGGCCCGGGTCGTAGTGGGGACCCGGTCTGCTGTCTTTGCGCCGCTGGATCGGCTGGGGCTGATTGTGGTAGACGAGGAGCAGGAGCACAGCTATAAATCCGAGAACAGTCCCAGGTATCATGCCCGGGAGGTGGCCCTGTGCCGGGGCAGCCGGGAAGGCGCCCTGGTGGTGCTGGGCTCTGCGACCCCCAGCGTGGAGACCATGTATCACGCCGAGGCGGGGGATTATGTTCTGTGCCGCCTGTCGGCCCGTTTCAATGGGCGGGCTCTGCCCAGTGTGGAGCTGGTGGATATGAAGCAGGAGCTTCGCAAGGGAAACGGCTCCGCCGTCAGTGACCGTCTGCGGGATGCCATTCTCGAACGGATGACGCGAAAGGAGAAAACCATTCTCCTGCTCAATCGGCGGGGCGGAAATCGCATGATCCTCTGCGTTCAGTGCGGCAACGTGCCCACCTGTCCCAAATGCAGCGTCAGCCTGACCTATCACATGGTCAACGACCGGCTCATGTGTCACTACTGTGGCCACTCCCAGCCAGTCTATGCCCGCTGCCCGGCCTGCGGCGGCTCCTTCAAACGCATCGGCGTCGGCACGCAGCAGCTTGAATACGATCTGGGAAAGCTGATTCCGGAGATCAGGCTTTTGCGTATGGATGCCGATACCATTACTCCTACAAATCCCCATGAGGCTGTGCTCAGCCGCTTTCAGCGGGAGGACATCCACGTCTTGATCGGAACCCAGATGGTTGCGAAGGGCTTGAACTTCCCGGATGTGACCCTGGTGGGAGTTGTAGATGCAGATGCCTCCCTCTATGTGGAGAACTACCGCGCCTCGGAAACCACCTTCTCTCTGATTACGCAGGTGGTGGGGCGCGCCGGACGGGGCGAGAAGCCCGGTACGGCGATCATTCAAACCATGACCCCGAAAAATGAGGTGCTGCTGCGGGCTGCCGACCAGGATTATGACAGCTTTTTCCGCAGTGAGCTGCCGCTGCGGGGCCTTCGCAACTGCCCGCCCTATTGTGATCTGTTTCGGATCGGATTTACGGGCTTTCCTCAGGGGCAGGTGGAGGCTTGCGCCGGGCGATTTGCCCAGGCCCTCTGGGCGCGCCTTTCCCAGACGGGGTTGGCCGCCCCCGGGATCGACTTGTTGGGACCGGCCCCTGCGGCGGTCTTGAAGGTCAATAATAAATACCGCTACTGTCTTACGCTCTGCTGCACCGGGTCCAAGGCCCTGCGGCTGGAGCTGAGCCGACTGGTCTGCGCGTTTTCCAGACAGAAGGAAAACCGGGGGGTCTGGCTCCATGTGGACGTAAACGGCTACGAATAGGAGAAACCAAACTATGGCACTGAGAAACATACTCACCGAAGGAAATCCCACCCTCAACAAGGTCTGCCGTCCTGTTACAAGCTTTGACGCGCACCTTGCAACCCTGATCGACGATATGAAGGAAACCCTCACCCACGCCAACGGCGTAGGACTGGCGGCTCCGCAGGTCGGCGTGCTTCGCAGGATTGTTGTGGTGGACATTGGAGAGGAGATTGTGGAGCTGGTGAATCCTCGAATTGAGGAACAGTCCGGCGAACAGGACGGACTGGAGGGCTGTCTCAGCGTGCCAGGTCGCTTCGGAATGGTGCTCAGACCCAACTATGTCAAGCTCAGTGCCCAGGACCGTCACGGGGACTGGCACAGCTATGAAGCTGAGGAGTTGATCGCCCGCTGCTTCTGCCATGAGCTGGAGCATCTGGACGGACATCTTTACACCGAACGGGCCTACAAAATGCTGAGTGACGAGGAATATGAGGAACTGGTCAGGCAGGAGGAACAGAAATGAAGCTGGTATTCATGGGGACTCCCGCCTTTGCCGCCGTCTGTCTGGCCGGTGTGCTGGAAACGGAGCATGAAGTGTTAGCGGTCTATACCAAGCCGGATACCCCGAAAAACCGCGGCATGAAGCTGATTCCTTCGGAGGTCAAGCTTCTGGCGCAAAATCACGGTATTCCCGTGCGCCAGCCCGCTTCCTTCCGGGACGACGCAGTTTATGAAGAACTCAAGGTTCTCGCCCCCGACCTGATTGTAGCGGTGGCCTACGGCAAGATTTTGCCCCAGCGGATTTTGGATATTCCGCCCCTGGGCTGTGTGAATATTCACGGTTCCATTCTGCCCGCCCTGCGGGGCTCCGCTCCGGTTCAGTGGGCTGTGCTGAAGGATCTGCCGCAAACCGGTGTTACCGCCATGTATATGAGCGCCGGGATGGACGAAGGCGACATAATAGATGTCCGTACCACGCCCATCGGCGGGAATGAAACGGCGGGAGAGCTGATGGAGCGGCTTGCGCCCATCGGCGCGGCGCTGTTAAAGGACACGCTGGCGGCGATTGCCGCCGGCAGAGCCGAGCGCAGACCGCAGGATTCCGCCCAGGTCAGTTATGCGCCGATGCTGACGAAGGAGCTTTCTCCCATCGACTGGAGCCGCCCGGTCCGAGCGGTGCTGGCCCAGATCCGTGGTCTGAATCCCTGGCCCCTTGCCACTGCGGCGCTGGGAGCTACGGAATTCAAAATTTATGAGGCAAGACCCTTCCCGGATGCCGCTCCGGCGGCCCCGGGAACGCTGCTTGCCCTGACCAAGCAGGGACTTGCAGTTGCCTGCGGGGACGGTGCCATTCTTGTGACCCGCCTGCAGGCCTCCGGCGGCAAGGCCATGCCCGCTGCGGACTATTTTCGCGGCCATCCCATTGAGATCGGAGCCCCCGAATAGGCTGCCGCCGGCAGCTTCGGGGGACAGAAGGAGTGCCTATGTCTGCCAGAGATACTGCCCTGAGGGTTTTGATTGTCTGCCGTCGCAGCGGAGCTTGGTCGGATGCTGCTTTGAAGCAGCAGTTAAGCCGGGACCGCCTGGATCGACGGGATGCCGCTCTGGCCACAAGGCTCTGCGCAGCGGTGCTGCAAAACCGCCTGCTGCTGGATGCGTGGATTTCCCGATATTTGACGGGAAAACGAAGCGCCCTGCAGCCTATAGTGCTGGATATTCTGCGGCTGGCGGTCTGTCAGCTCCGATTCTTTGACAAGCTTCCCCCCTCCGCCGTGGTCAATGAGGCGGTGGAGCAGAGCAAACGTCTGGCAAATCCCAAGGCGGCGGGGCTGGTGAACGGAATTCTCAGGGCGATGCTCCGGGACCCTTCCCGGTTGAGCCTGCCAGAGGCGCTCAGTTTGCGCTACAGTCATCCGGCACCCTTGGTAGAATTGCTGCGGCAGAATCTGGGGGAGGAAAGGCTGGAGCCGCTGCTTCAGGCCCACAATGACGCGCCCCCTGCCTGCCTGCAGACCAATCTGTTGCGGACCGATACGCCAAGTCTGTCCGCTGCGCTGAAGGCAGAGGGCTTTCAAACTGAGGCCCACCCATGGCTGCCGGATTGCCTGCTGCTCACGGGGGGCGGGATTGAGCAGAGCGAGTCCTTCCAAAAAGGCTGGTTCTATGTGCAGGACGCTGCTGCCCGTCTGGCAGTGGAGGCCCTCGGGCCGGAACCGGGGCAGCGGGTGCTGGATTGCTGCGCGGCCCCCGGGGGGAAGAGCTTTGCCGCCGCCATTGTCATGCACAACCGGGGCAGCCTTACGGCCTGTGACATCCATCCCCACAAGATCGAGCTGATCCAACGGGGAGGCCAGCGCCTTGGAGTGGAAATTTTGACTGCCCAGATCCGGGATGCCTCCGTGCCAGAACCGGACTGGCAAGGGCAGTTTGACCGGGTGATTGCCGACGTTCCCTGCTCGGGCCTCGGCGTGATCCGGAAAAAGCCTGATATCCGCTATAAGGACCTCGCTCCCCTGGAGGGCTTGCCCGCCGTGCAGCGGCGGATTCTGGAGGCCCAGGCGACCCACCTGCGTCCGGGCGGCGTACTAGTTTACAGCACCTGCACCGTTTTGCGACGGGAAAACGAAGCCGTGGTGGAGGCGTTTCTTGCGGCGCATCCTGAGTTTTCTGCCGAAGGCTTCCGGCTTCCGGGCCTCGGCCCGGTGCCCTCGGGTATGCGGCTGCTGCTGCCCTGCACCGAAGGAACCGATGGCTTTTTCATTGCCAAACTCAGAAAAGCCGCGGCGCAGGCTCCCTGTTCTGGGCCGAAAGCGGGTCGAAACGAGGAAGAGGGAAAATGAATCAGGAAATCAAGTCTCTCAATTTGACGGAGCTCCAGGCCGCCCTGAAGCAGATGGGGCAGCCCGCCTTCCGGGCCAAACAGGTATATTCCTGGCTCCATCGGGGGGTTCGGAGCTTCGATGAAATGACGGACCTGCCAAAGGCCCTGCGGCAGACCCTCGCCGATGGCTTTTTGCTGACAGCTCCCCAGGTGGTCCGCCGACAGAAATCTGCTCTGGACGGTACCATCAAATATCTCTGGCGGCTTCACGACGGCAACTGTGTGGAAACCGTCCTGATGCGCTATCACCACGGCAATACGGTCTGCATTTCCTCTGAGGTGGGCTGCCCGATGGGCTGTGCCTTCTGCGCCTCCACAATCGGCGGACTGGTGCGGAAACTTTCCGCCGGAGAAATGCTGGATGAGGTTCTCTTCACGGAGCAGGATTCCGGGCAGGAGATTTCCAATATCGTCCTGATGGGCATCGGAGAACCTCTGGATAACTACGAAACTGTCTGCCGATTCCTCGAACTGGTGAACAGCGGGGAAGGCATGAATATCGGAATGCGGCACATCAGCCTCTCGACCTGCGGCATTGTGCCTCGGATTTTGGAGTTGGCGGAGAGCAGGCTTCAGCTTACCCTCTCAGTCAGTCTTCATGCGCCGGACGATGAAACCCGCAGCAAAATTATGCCGGTCAACCGACGCTGGCAGGTGGAGGAGCTGCTGGGGGCCTGTCGGGTCTACTACGAAAAGACCGGGCGGCGCATTTCCTTTGAGTACGCCATGATTCGCGGCGTCAATGACAGCCCGGAGGCAGCCAGACTGCTGCTGAAACGGCTGCGGGGCCTGCCGGCCCATGTAAATCTCATTCCTCTGAATAACGTGGAAGAGAGTCCTCTCAAGCCCAGCGACCGGACCACAGTGCTGCGATTTCAAAAGCTGCTGGAGGATCAGGGGGTGGCCTGTACGATCCGCCGTACGCTGGGGAGTGATATCGACGCCTCCTGCGGCCAGTTGAGAAGAAAATATCAGAAAAACGATGAATCATAGGGAGTTGGAGGAATTTGGGCCGGTTGGCCGGTAAATTCACTCCGACCCGGCGAGATCAGCCGGCTTCAAGGAGAGCCGTCCTCCCGGAAGCGGGAGTGTTGGGGCATTACAATGAAAGGTGGTGCGTGTCGGATGGAAGTCTGGGGCGTGACCGATCCAGGTCTGGTCAGAGCACAAAATCAGGACTATTATCTTCTGCAAAAGCTTGGCAGCCACGATCTTCTGGCGGTGGTCTGCGACGGAATGGGCGGAGCCCGCTCCGGCAACATTGCCAGTCGCCTTGCGGCAGAGGTGTTTACAAAGGAGATTAAGCTGGGCTATCGGCCCAATATGACGCAGGATCAGGCGGACTATCTGCTGCGTACGTCAATTTCCATTGCCAATTCCGCCGTCTTCGAAAATGCGGAGCTCAACCCGGAAATGAAGGGCATGGGCACAACGCTGGTGGCGGTTCTGGTGGTGAATATGCGGGCCTATTTTGCCAACGTGGGGGACAGTCGGGGGTATTTGATGAACCGGCAGGGCATCCAGCGGGTGACGGTGGACCACTCCCTCGTGGAGCTGATGGTGCAGCGGGGGGAACTGTCCTCCGAGCAGGCTAAGACCTATCCGGGTAAGAACTATATTACCCGGGCCGTAGGAACCGAGCCCACCGTAGAGTGCGATCTCTATACCTCGGCGCTGCGGCAGGGAGATTGCATCCTGCTCTGCAGCGACGGCTTGACGAATCAACTGGCAGATCAGGAGCTCCTGTTTGAAGTAATTCACGGAGTGAACAAACAGGACTGTTGCCAACGACTGCTTGGAATTGTCAAGGACCGCGGCGCGCCGGACAACGTGACGGCTGTGCTGGTGGTATGTTAAGCGGAAGGGGGAATCAAGATGGAAAAATATATTGGTATGCTGCTGGATGATCGTTATGAGATCCTCGAAGATATCGGAGTTGGCGGAATGGCAGTGGTCTACAAGGCAATGGACCATCGCCTCAACCGTCTGGTGGCCGTCAAGATTCTGAAGGACGACTACCTTGATGACGCGGAGTTCCGCCGCCGTTTCCATGTGGAATCCCAGGCTGTTGCCATGATGTCCCATCCGAATATCGTCAGCGTCTATGACGTATCCCGCAACGAGGGCATTGAATATATCGTCATGGAGCTGATCGACGGAATCAGCCTCAAGCAGTATATGGATCAGCGCGGGCCCCTTTCCTGGCGGGAAACTCTGCATTTTTCCATGCAGATTGCAAAGGCCCTGGAGCATGCCCACAGCCGCAATATCATCCACCGGGACATCAAGCCCCATAATGTGATGGTTCTCAAGGACGGCAGTGTCAAGGTTGCTGATTTTGGCATTGCCCGCATTACTACGGCCACCAATACCCTGACCAAGGAGGCCCTCGGTTCTGTGCACTATATTTCGCCGGAGCAGGCCAAGGGAGCCGTTGTAGATCACCGTTCGGATATCTACTCGCTGGGTGTGGTCATGTATGAAATGCTGACCGGACGCCCCCCCTATGACGGGGAAACCCCGGTGTCCGTCGCCATTCAGCACATCAACGGAACCCCCCTTTCACCCTCCCTGCTCAACAGCGACATTCCCACGGGTCTGGAGCAGATCACCATGCATGCCATGTGCTCGGATCTGAATATCCGCTATGCCTCCGTGACTGACATGCTCAAGGATATGGAGGAATTCCGCAAGGACCCAACCATCCGCTTTACCTTCCGGCCCAAGGGAACTGCGTCGTCGGCTACGCCTGTCGGCACCCAGGGGCGTTCGAAGCCCCAGACCAATGCGACCCGCCAAAAGGAACTGAAGCTGGAATATCAGCGGCAGGATCAGGCGGAAAAACGCCGTCGCATCTGGATGGTGGCGGCCATTTGTCTGGCGGCTGCGGTCCTGTTGGGTCTGCTGGTGCTGACCATCAGCCAGACCGGCGATAAACCGGAGCAGACCAGCGAATCCGTCGTTGCGACGGAGACCACTGCCCCCAGCGAAATCTTCGTTCCCACCTTTGTCGGTTCCATTTACGACGATATTACCCCCGAAAAGCGCCAGTATCTCAATTTGATCGTCAACGAGAGCTCCTATGTGTACGATGAAACCTATCCGGCGGGGGTGGTTGTGGATCAGTCTCCCCAGTCCGGCGAGAAGGTTCCCGTCGGGACGGAGGTTTTCCTGCATATCTCAATGGGGCCGAAGGTGGGCGCCATGCCCAAGCTGTCCGGCCAGTCTGCGGAAAATGCCACCAGCCTGTTAAAGGCAATGGATCTCAAGCTTGTCATCCTGACGGACAATGAATACAGCGACACCGTGCCGGAGGGCTATGTGACCCGGACGGACCCGGCGGAGGAAACTGAGCTCAAGAACGGCCAGGTGGTGAACATCTTTATCAGCAAGGGCAAGGAGAACAAGCTTGTAAGTGTGCCTGCTGTCGTGGGGGCCTCCGCCGACAATGCGAATGTCTCCATTGCGGCGAGAAAGCTTGTTGTACAGACCGAGGAGGATTACAGCCCCACTGTGATGAAGGGCTTTGTGATTTCTCAGAGCCCCGCGGCCGGGACAGAGGTTTCGGAGGGGGCCACGGTTAAAATCGTGGTGTCCAAGGGCAAGCAGACCATAACGCTGATCAACGTGGTCGGTGAGACGGAGAATGCCGCAAAAGAGAAATTGACGGCTGCCGGCTTCCCAACCAGAACTGAGCTGGAATATACCGATCTCTATGCAGCGGGCGTGGTTATAAAGCAGACGCCGGAGGCAGGGGCCGAGGTGATGCCGGGCAGTACCATTCTGCTGACGATCTCGAACGGTGTGAAGCCGGCGCCCTCTGAGACTGTGCCGGAGCCTACCACGGGGGAAACGCCCCAGCCCGCGCCCTCCAACGGTAACGAGAATCCGTGAGGCCTATGGAGATAGAAGGCATTATCATCAAAGCGCTTTCGGGCTTTTTCTATGTATCAACCGGGGCGGAAGTTCTGGAATGCCGTGCAAGAGGCAAATTTCGAAAGACCGGCGAATCTCCTCTGGTGGGGGATCGGGTTTCGGTTTTGCCGGAGCAGGGCAGGGGAACGGTCCAAAGAATTCTGCCCCGAAAAAACCGCTTTCTGCGTCCGGCTGTGGCCAATATAGACGTGCTGGTAATTCTGGCTTCCTGTGCCATTCCGGTGACAGAGCCCTTCCTGATTGACCGCATGACGGTGCTGGCCCTGCGGCAAGGGGTGGAGCCGGTGATCTGCGTCAACAAGACAGATCTGGCCGACCCGGAGCCCCTGTGCCGGATCTATGAGGCCGCCGGCTTTCCGGTGGTCTGCACCAGCGCCGAAACCGGCGAGGGCGTGCAGGAGCTGGGGGCGCTGATCGGGGGCAAGACAGCGGCTTTTACCGGAAACTCCGGGGTGGGAAAGAGCAGCTTGCTGCATCGCCTCTGCCCGTCTTTGGAGGTGGAGACAGGAGAGGTTTCCCAAAAGCTCGGCCGAGGCCGTCACACAACGCGGCATGTGGAGCTTTTTCCCCTGGGGGGAGGGACCTATGTGGCGGATACGCCGGGCTTTTCCTCCTTTGAGCTGGAGCTGGCGGAGCCCGTCCCGAAGCAGGATCTGGAAAGCCTGTTTCCGGAGTTCCGTCCCTATTTGGGCCGCTGCCGTTTTCAGGACTGCAGCCACCGGAAGGAACCGGACTGCGGCGTTCTGGCGGCTCTGGCAGCGGGAGAGATTTCCCCGGCCCGCCACCGGAGCTATTTGCGCCTGTATGAGGCGGCCGAGCAGATCAAGCCCTGGGAAAAGCGTCCCAATCAATAGAATTGCATACTCCCACCGCCTTCCGCATAGGATTGATGTGAAAGGCGGTGGGAGTATGTTTTGTTGCAACCCGAGGCTGTACCGCCCGTTTTTTTGGGCCGGCACAGCTTTTTTGATTTCAGCCCTGATCGGGTCCTTTTGGATCAGCTTTCTGCTGGGGGGGCTGCTGATGGCCCTGGCAGTTTTGATTCGCTGGCCGTAATACAATGCTCCCATAGAAAGCGCTCAGCTGTTCCGGCAAAAAACTGT
>JAGAEW010000114.1 GCA_017612935.1 Oscillospiraceae bacterium | reverse complement strand
GGCGCCGGCTTCCTTGGTGCGGTCGAGGACGGTCAGGACCTTGCAGCTCTCGGGGATGGCCTTGAGCAGATGCTCGGCGGAGAAGGGACGGTACAGGTGAACCTGCACGAAGCCTACCTTGCGACCCTGGGCGTTGAGGTACGCGACAACTTCCTTCAGGCAGTCGGAAACGCTGCCCATGGCGACGATAACGTACTCGGCGTCGGGCGCGCCGTAGTAGTTGAAGAGCTGGTAGTTCCGGCCGGTCAGCTTGTTGATCTTGTCCATGTACGCCTCGACAATGGCGGGGGTGGCGTCGTAGAAGGGGTTGACCGCCTCGCGGCACTGGAAGGCCGTATCGGGGTTCTGGACAGTGGAGCGCATAACCGGGCGCTCGCTGTTCAAAGAGCGCTTGCGGAAACGGGTGAGGGCTTCCTTGTCCACCATCTTGGCCAGATCGTCGAAGTCCAGCACGTCGATCTTCTGCAGCTCGTGGGAAGTGCGGAAGCCGTCGAAGAAGTGCATAAAGGGCACGCTGGACTTGATGGCGGACAGATGGGACACCGCAGCCAGATCCATGCACTCCTGCACGCTGGAGGAGGCCAGCATGGCAAAGCCGGTCTGGCGGCAGGCCATCACGTCAGACTGATCGCCAAAGATGGAGAAGAAGCTGGTACCGACGGTTCTGGCTGCCACATGGATGACGCCGGGCAGAAGCTGACCGGCAATTCGGTAGAGGGGCGGGACCATCAGCATCAGGCCCTGGGAAGCGGTGTAGCTCGTAGACAGAGCGCCGCATTCCAAACTGCCGTGCATCGCGCCGCAGGCGCCTGCCTCACTCTGCATTTCCACCAGCTTGACGGGATGGCCGAACATATTCTTCATCCCGTTGGCGGCCCAAACGTCCACATGCTCCGCCATGGGGCTGGAGGGGGTGATTGGGTAAATTGTTGCTACCTCTGTAAACGCATAGCTTGCATACGCGGCGGCTTCATTGCCGTCCATGGTTTTCTTTTTCATAAGATGCACGATCATTCCTTTCGTAAATATACTACTGAGGCGTCAACCACAGCGTCCGTCGCCTCAAAATAGTCCGTTTTTCAGCGCGGAGGGGCAATTTTGCAGGCGCATACACGCGGTGAAATGGCCCTGCAAAGTCCGCTCGCCTCCAATTTTCTATTATACTCGCTTTCTACTGTAAAGTCAAACTTTTTCAGCCTGATCCGGGAAAATCCTCACGAATCCTCAGGCTCTGCCGGACTGTGGCAGCTGCGGAAAAATCTCGGTCCCTCTTCCCCGGTGGTTCCCGTAGGGCGGTAGCCCGCCCGCAGCAGCACCCGCTGGGAGGCTGTATTCTCCGGAGCAGTTTCCGCCTCCACCCTTGTCACACCGGTTTGGGCCAGGGCCCAGCTCGTAACGGCGGCCACCGCCTCCGTCATATAGCCCTGGCCGCAGCAGCCGCTGCGAAGGCCGTAGCCCAGCTCCACCACGCCGTCGATGCAGGGGCCCTTAAAGCTGAGATCTCCCACAACGGTTCCGGGGCTGTCCTTCCGCTCCAGATACCAGACGGCATACCAGCGGCGATGCGCCGGGTTCCGAAGGCAAAGCTCCAGCATTTCTCCGTAGGCCTGCTTCAAATCCGGATCCCGCTCGGCCTCGATCAGGGCCGTCATCTCGGAATTGCCGACCGGATACAGCAGCAGCCGGGCTGTCTCCATCCGCAGCGTTTCCGCCTCAACCGCGCCCTCGCGGCAGGCCGGCAAGACAAACATCTGATTGGGATAGCCGAATTCCAAAGTCAGTTCCCCCTCCTGAAAGCCGAATTTCCGGTACAGGGCCCGGGGGGCCGCCCCCTTCGGATCCTTCGCCCGGAAGGTGGAAACAGTGATGTCCCGCCCCCGATCCAACACTCTGAGGGCCTCTTTCAGCAGGCAGGAGGCCACGCCCTGCCTGCGATATTCCGGCAGAACACCCAGACAGCAGATCTGGTTCTTGCTGCGAGAGAACAGCAGCACGCCCACAGGCATCTCCCCCTGCCGAACCCACAGGGCCTCTTTCCTGTCCATAAACTTCAGAACGGTCTGCCGGTGTGCCGTCAGGGCCTGTTCTGTCTCCAGCCCCGGAAAGACGCTTCGCAGGGCGGACACCAGCTCCATCCAGGCGTCAATCTGCCGGGGTGTCCCATAGAAAAGCTCCATTCTTCCCGCTCCCCTCTGTGATTTCAGCCACGATTATACCATGCAGTCTCTGAAAACGCAAGCAGCAGCCTTCCCCCGGCAGCGCCACTCCGGCACAGCACGGAATCCGCGTCGGAGACTGCAAAAGACAAACTTCGGGCGCTGTCTCGCCCAGGAAACATTTTTTTCTCAGTCCGTCACAATTTATTCATAAATCGGTGATAAAATAATTCCGAGATTTGGCTCCAGCCGGATCAGCCCCCGGAGCCGCCCCGTGCAGACAATCTCAAAGCCCGGAAGGGCGAAAAAACAGGAAAGGATCATCTACTATGAAAGCTCCATTCTCGCAGTATTTGGAGGGCATCGTGCCCAAGCTGCGGAAGCTGGTGGACATTCTCAGCCAGTCCTTTGACTACGTGAGCATCCTGTCCACCGACTCCGTCGGCTTCCAGATCCACATCTCTCAGCGCAGCAAAAGCGTTTCCGGCACCAATATGACCACTGAGCGCGGCAGCGTCGTGCGGGTCTGCCGGGGCGGGCAGTACAGCGAATACGCCTTCAGTCTGTTGCCGGACTCCATGGAGGAGTTTGCCGGGCAGATTCAGCATCAGCTCGAAGCCCAGTTTGCAATCCTGAAGCTGACGGGAACCAGGGCCTATGACACTCCCGTGCTTCCGGACGAGCCGCTGGAGCTGTTCGTGGAGAAGGAAACCGGACGTCTGCCGGAGCAGGAGGATATGAAAGCGCTGGTGGAGCGCTTCCTCAAGCTGTCCCAGCGGGGCGTTTCCATCGTTCCCCGGGCTCTGGACTGCCTGGTTAACGCCAGCTCCACCCATATTTCCAAGCTGTTTTTGACCAAAAACCGGTTTCTGCGCCAGAGCTACGTCTACACAGAGGGCGCCTGCGCAGCCTTCGGTCCCAACGACGCCGGGGAAATCAAATTTGCCAACGAGGGGATTTCCGGCTGCGGCGGCCCCGAGCTTCTGGAGGGCCTGAACGCCGCGCTGGAGAAGCTGCCCAAGCGCATGGAGGAAATGCTCTCCGCCGAAAAAATCGTCCCCGGGGAGTATGAGATCATCACCGACCCCGGCATCAGCGGTCTGATTGCTCACGAGGCCTTCGGCCATGGGGTGGAAATGGATATGTTTGTCAAAAAACGCGCCCTGGGGGCGGATTACATCGGCAAGCGGGTGGGCTCCGAGCTGTGTACCATGCACGAGGGAGCCCTGTGCGCCAACAGCGTCACGGCCTATGCCTTTGACGATGAGGGAACCCTTGCCGGGGATGTAACTGAAATTGACCACGGCATCCTGAAAACCGGCATCTGCGACGCGCTGGCTGCCCTGCGCCTCGGCATTGCGCCCACCGGCAACGGCAAACGGCAGAACTTCGCCCACAAGGTCTACACCCGCATGACCAACACCGTCTTTGATTCCGGCAGCAGCACGCTGGAGGAAATGATCGCCTCCGTCAAGCACGGCTATCTGCTCAGCGGCACCCAGAGCGGCATGGAGGATCCCAAGCACTGGGGCATCCAGTGCATCATCTCCCGGGGCTATGAGATCAAGGACGGAGCCCTCACAGGGAAGGTGGTCTCCCCGGTGATTATGACCGGCTACGTTCCCGATCTGCTGGGAGGCATCTGCATGGCGTCCACAGACCGTGAGGTTCACGGCAACGGCGCCTGCGGCAAGGGCTACAAGGAATTTGTCAAGGTGGCCGACGGCGGTCCGTATCTGAAAACGAAAGCGAGGTTGGGATAATGCTGAAGCATATTGAGGCACAAATCAAGGCCCTCGGCTGCGGCGTTTGGGAACTGCGGGAGGAAAGCACCCGGGCATGGGAATTTTACTTCATCCGTCACGCCCTGGATCAGAACCGGGTTTCCGAGCTGAATACAATCTTTGTGACCCTCTACCGCCCTCTGGAGGACGGAATGCTGGGCTCCGCCTCCGGTGAAATTTTCCCCACCGCCTCCGAGGCCGAGATTCAAAAGGCCCTTTCCGACATCTATTTCCAGGCCTCACTGGTCAAAAATCCCAGCTACCGGCTCAACGACAAGCCGCTGGTTTCCCCTGCCCTGCAGGAGGTGGACAGCGCCGCCATCGCAAAGGATTTCATCAGCACAATGTCGCAGCTGCGGGAAACCGAAACCGAAGACGTCAACTCCTACGAAATTTTCATCCGGGAGATCACCCGGCACTACCGCAACTCCAACGGCGTGGACTATACCGTCCGCTATCCCAGCTCCATGATTGAGGTGGTCGTCAATGCCCGCAAGGGGGAACATGAGATTGAGCTGTACCGGAACTTCCAATCCGGCACCTGTGACGGGGAGAAGCTTCGCCGCGACATCGAAAAAGCCCTGCAGTACGGCAAGGATCGGCTGGTAACAGAGCCCACCCCCATGCTCAATCAGTTTGACGTGCTCTTCTCCACCGGCGATGCCAGATCGATTTATCGCTATTTTGCGGCCAAAACCATGGTGGATCTGATCTTCCAAAAGGTTTCCGACTGGACGCCGGGCAAGCCCGTCGCAGAATCCGTGCAGGGCGACCGGATCACCCTGCAGGCTGTTTCCACCCTGAAAAATTCCTCCGCCAGTTATCCCTTTGACGAGGAGGGCGCCGTGATCCGGGATCGCACCCTGATCCGCGATGGCGTGGTGGAAGCGCTCTGGGGCCACCGCCGCTTCAGCCAGTATCTCGGGCTGGAGGACTGCTCCATGGTGAAAAATTTTGTCGTCAAGGGCGGAGCCCACTCCGAGGCAGAGCTCCGGCAGGGAGACTATCTGGAGGTGGTAGAGTTCTCCGACTTCCAGGTAGATCCCATCAGCGGCGACATCGCCGGCGAAATCCGGCTGGGCTACCTGCACCAAAACGGTCAGGTTCGGGTCGTCAGCAGCGGTTCCGTCAGCGGGCAAATGGCAGCGGCCATCCCCACGATGGAATTCTCCTCCGAAACCGAGCAATATGACACCGCCGTCATCCCCCGGGTGACAAAGCTGAAAAATCTGAACGTCACCGGGCAGGAATAATCGTAGCTTTTCGCAAAGGGCCATGCCGACTGAATATCGGCATGGCCCTTTGCTGGCGCGGAAGCCTCCGCGAAGCACTGCGTTCCAGTTACTTTTTCTCTTTTGAAATACGATTCACCGGCGAAATACTCCATCTATCAAAGAGAGCGCTTGCGATGCAGTCTCTCACCCGCGGAAGCTGCAACAAAACCCGTTCTAAGTGTTTTGAGGCAGGCGGGTAAAATGCCCCCTGGACAGAACCTGCGATTCAGGCGATTGGGATTCTGATTTCCGCCTGATTCCGCTCCCGCAGCTCGTAGATCGCCTTGAGCTCCCGGAGCACCGTTTCCCGCTCCCGGATCAGGCCCTTAAAGTGGCTGACCAGAAGCCAGGGGGCCTGCAGCCTGCTCAGCACCGCAATTTCTTCCTGTAAAAGCTGCGCATTGAACACATAGCAGCCCTCCCGCAGGCGGCTGTAGAGCGCGTCCCCCACGAAGGCATATTTACCCCCAACTTCCATGCCCAGACAGCCTTTGGCGTGACTGGAGGGCAGCGGGAAGACGCGAATCTCGCCGAAGCTTTGCGCCTGTCTCAGAATCGTCCCCCGGCCGACGTGCGCAAAGCTCTGATCGGACACATAGAGGGCAGCCGTCTTGATCCGATCCAGATTTCCAACGTGATCGGCATGGAAGTGGGACAGCACCACCCGGTACTCCCCTGTCAGCTCTGCCACGGCCTCCGGCCTGCTGCCTACGTCATAGAGCCAAATCCGATCTCTGTCCCGAACGATTCCGATGTCCGCCGAGAGCGGATCCTCCGTGGCCTCGATGAATTGAATTGTGTCGTCAATGGAAATGAGCGCCATTTTGTTCCCTCCTAATTTTCCGACTATGTAAAAAAACAAAACCTCTTTGCCTGTCTCGACAAAGAGGTTTTGGTACGCCGGAAGGGACTCGAACCCCCGACCTACTGGTTCGTAGCCAGTCACTCTATCCAACTGAGCTACCGGCGCATACCGCGCTCCTGAGCGCTCTGATATAATAGCACAGTCCTTTCGAAAATGCAACTGTTTTTTTCTGTTTTTTGAAAAATTTTTTCGCTCAGTCTGCCGCCCCAGTCCCGCTTTCTCCCCAAGGAGAACGGCCGCGTACCGCCCGGGCGGTATGCGGCCGTTTCATTTCTCTGCTTCGGTCAGACCGAGGCTCTGCGCAGCAGATGCTGCTCTGTTTCTGCAAGCTGCTCCGGCGTATTGACGCCGATGATCTGCTCGTTGAGCTCCGCCTTGTAGACCGCAACCCGCTTGCCGTGGCCCCGGAGAATGGCGGGCACGTCGGTAAGATAGTACTCGTGCTGGGCGTTGTTGTCCCGGATCTCGTCGAGGCTGGACAGCAGCGCCTTACAGTCGAAGGCGTAGATCCCCACGTTGAGCTCCCGGATAGCCTTTTGCTCAGGCGTGCAGTCCTTGTCCTCCACGATGCGCAGGAAGTCGCCGTTTTCGTCCCGCAGGACACGGCCATAGGGCAGATACGCCTCACAGGTACCGGAGAGCATGGTGCAGGCTGCGTCGCTGCCTGCATGGGCCTGCAGCAGCTCGCGATAGACCTCCTTGCGCAGCAGGGGCATATCGCCGTAGCAAATCAGAACCGTGCCGTCAAAGTCCTTCAAAAACTCCCTTGCGCACATCACCGCATGGCCTGTGCCGAGCTGGGGATCCTGAACCGCATGGGGATAGGCGGGGAAGGCTTCAAAAACCTGCTCCCGCATATAGCCCCCCACCAGAACGGTGTCCTCTGCGGGGATAAAATCCAGCTCCTTCAATACATAGTGCAGAAGCGGCTTTCCGCAGGCCAGCCGCAGAACCTTGGGCAGGTTATTGGCCTCG
>JAGAEW010000113.1 GCA_017612935.1 Oscillospiraceae bacterium | reverse complement strand
TGATAGAACTCAAAGGGACTGGTCTTGTTTGGATCCAGCCAAACTGCATTGCCGGCAGTCTTACCCATTTTCTTGCCCTGAGAATCCGTCAGCAGGGTGATGGTCAAGCAGTGGGCATCCTTGCCCAGCTTACGACGAATCAACTCTGTGCCGCCCAACATATTGGACCACTGGTCGTCGCCGCCAAACTGCATATTACATCCGTAGTGCTGGAACAGGTGGTAGAAGTCGTAGGACTGCATAATCATGTAGTTAAATTCCAGGAAGGAGAGACCCTTCTCCATCCGCTGCTTGTAGCACTCGGCCCGAAGCATATTATTGACAGAGAAGCAGGCGCCCACTTCCCGCAGCAGCTCCACATAGTTCAGATTCAGCAGCCAGTCGGCATTGTTGACCATCTGCGCCTTGCCCTCGCCGAACTCGATGAAACGTTCCATCTGTTTCTTGAAGCAGGCTGCGTTGTAGTCAATATCTTCCTTTGTCAGCATCTTCCGCATATCGGTGCGGCCGCTGGGATCCCCAATCATGGTGGTACCGCCGCCGATCAGAGCAATGGGCCGATTGCCGCCCATTTGCAGTCGCTTCATCAGAGTCAGCGCCATAAAATGCCCCGCCGTGAGGCTGTCCGCCGTACAGTCAAAGCCGATATAGAAGATTGCCTTGCCGCCGTTAATCATATCGCGGATGTGTTCTTCATTCGTGACCTGGGCAATCAGGCCTCTTGCCTTCAGTTCTTCGTACAGTTGCATAGAGATTGCTCCTTTATAGTTCCAGAGACATCGGTCAGCACAGGCCCGGCATTCCCCCGTTTGTTTCTCAGCGGAGGAATACGTCTCTTAAAAATATCCTTATTTCATTCCAAAAGCCGGGTTATAACGCGGAGTGTTTTCCAAGCATTTCAGCAGCACTTTTTCTGGTGATTTCGGTAATTTCTGCACCGCCAATCATGCGGGCCAGCTCGTCAATCCGGCCCGCATGATCAAGCGGAATTACCTCAGTATAGGTTCTCCCCTGCCGCTCGGATTTGGAAATCAGCAGATGGTGATCTGCCAGAGCGGCAATCTGGGGAAGATGGGTCACGCAGAGAACCTGCCGTCCTCCGGCAGCCTTGTGCAGCTTTTCTGCTACCTTCTGAGCAGCGCGGCCGGAAACACCGGCATCCACCTCATCAAAAATCATAGTTGAAATTGTCTCGTGCTCCGCCATAACGTTTTTCATCGCAAGCATGATTCTTGCCAGCTCGCCGCCGGAGGCAACCTTGGACAGGGGCTTGAGAGCCTCGCCGACGTTGGCGGACATGAGAAAACGCAGTCCGTCCAGCCCGTTGGGGCTCAACGGAAGCTCGGAAAATTCACAAACAAAGCGAACCTTCGGCATATTCAGCTCCGCCAGCTCGCCGCAAACCCGAGCTTCCAGCTCTGCTGCTGCAGCTGTTCGGAGCTTTCGCAGGCGACGAGCAATTTCCTCTGCAGCGGAAACCGCTGCAAGATAGCGCTGCTCTGCCTGCTTTAGTTTTTCATCTGCAAAGAGGATGTCGTCCAGTTCCTCCCTCGCCCGGGAGAGAAAGGCCAGCATTTCCTCGCAGTTTGCACCGTATTTGCGGCGCAGCTTATGAATCAGATCCAACCTTGCTCCGATCCGATCCAATTCCTCCTCAGAATCACCGAGGGCATCCCGATAGTCCCGCAGAGATTCCCCCGCATCAGCCAACGAAAAGGACAGTTCCCGCAGGCTCTGGAAAATCGAATTTAAGGCATCATCATACCGGGTCACAGCACCGAGCCGTCCGACTGCTTCATCCAGCAAATCAGCAGCACCTCGCGCGTCCTCATCTCCGAACAGAGCGGCAACCGCATCGCTGACACCGCCGGAGAGTTTCTCCGCGTTCACCAGGAGCTTTTGCCGCTGTTCCAGTGTCTCGTCCTCACCGGGATGCAAATCCGCTTTTTCCAGTTCCCGGATCTGATGCTGCAGCATTTCCTGCCGCCGGGCCTTCTCGTTCTCGTCCATGCTCAGCCGTTCCAATTCCGACCTGGCGGTACAAACCGCCTCCCAGGCTGAGGCATACTCTGATAATTGCGCTCCAGCGTCTGCAAAGGAATCCAAGATTCCAAGATGGGTCTGCTCGTCAAAAAGTTGCTGGGAATCATGCTGACCATGGATCGTAATGAGATGCCGCCCCAGCCCGCGAAGCTGGTTGACCGTCACGCCCCGGCCGTTTACCTTGCAGAAGTTTCTGCCGTCCAGAAAGATTTCCCTCTGAATCAGCAGCTCAGTGTCCCAGGGGACGTGATAAGTTTCAAACCAGTCAAGGGCAGGAATTCCTTCAAATACGGCGGAGACAAAAGCCTTTTCCGCCCCGGTGCGAATCATTTCCCGATAGGCGCGTTCTCCTAAAATTGCAGAAATCGCGTCGATCACGATGGATTTGCCCGCACCGGTTTCACCGGAAAGCACATTAAAGCCCGGTTCAAAGCAGATATCCGCCTGCTCAATAACCGCAATATTCTCAATGTGCAGAAGTAAGAGCAAACAAGACACCTCCTACCCGGGCTGTTCTGCATCGGGTTACTCGTATGATTAGTCGAGAAGCTTTTTAATTTCAATGCAGAATCCGATTGCAGCTTGAACGTCCCGCATGATAATCAAAAGCGTATCATCACCGGCCAGTGTACCAACCACAACGGACATATTCATCGCGTCAATGGCACGACCGGCTGCCGGCGCAAGGCTGGGAAGCGTCTTGACAACCACAATATTCTGGGCATAATCATAGCTGATAACACTTTCCTTGAAGATCGAATTCAGTCGATTAGAAAAGGCACCGGAGGTCTCCTTATTGCCGATGGAATAGCGATAGGTTCCCATGGCTGTGAGGTCTTTGAGAATGCGAAGTTCTTTGATGTCGCGGGAGATGGTGGCCTGTGTGCTGCGGAATCCCGCCTGACGCAGCTCTTCCAGAAGCTGTTCCTGCGTCTCAATGTCCTTAGAAGCGATGATTTCAAGAATTTTTGTCTGTCTTTGAGATTTCATAGGCTTCTCCTTTCTATGAGTGATTTAGTTTTGAATGGATAATATCAAAAAAGGTCGTATCCTTCAATTTGAGTAATTTGGTCTTTTGATTGCCTGCCTCCAGCAGGATGCGGTCGCCTCCGTAAACCCGGAGGGCCTTTCCGCCGTCCACAGACAGGAAGGCGTTGCGCCGATTGACACGTCCGATCTGAATCTCAACCCGACGTCGGTGGGACGCAATCAGACTGCGGGTCTGTAAGTCGTGGGCGCAGATCGGCGTAAGGATGATATTGTCTGCCTGGGGCTCCACAATGGGGCCGCCGGCTGACATAGAATAAGCGGTGGAACCGGTGGGAGTGGCGGCAATGAGACCGTCGCCGGAAAAATTCATTGCCTCCACGCCATCCAGAAAGACGGCAGTCTGAATTACCCGGGCAACAGCCCCCTTGGTTACGACTGCGTCATTCAAAGCCAGGTCCCGATAGACGGTCCTGTCCTCGTGAATCAGGCGGACAAAGAGATTCAAGCGCTCGTCTATGCTGTAGGAATCCGTGGCAAGGCGGGTCAAAAGCTCCATTTCACCGGCTTCCAGCTCCGCCATAAAGCCCACAGTTCCGATGTTCACCCCAAGAATTGGAATATTACGTCGCATGGCAATTTTGGAGCTGTGCAAAATCGTTCCGTCGCCGCCAAAGCAGATCAGCGCCTCGGCGGTTTTGATTTCCTCCTGTAAATTACACAGGGGGAGCACATCGGGCAGGCTGAAGCTGCTGTCCACCTCAAAGGCGAGGCAAACCCTGACCTCAACGCCGGCATCCTCCAGGATACGCTTTGCCTCCTGTACACAGGAAAAATCGTGGTCGCGGTAGGGATTCGGCGTCATGACGATTTTTTTCATTCCGCTTTCTCCTTTCCGCCGTTCAGAGTTTGGTGGGCCAGACGAACCAGCTCCGCCGCATCCGGCTTCAGGGATTCTCCCGGTGCTTTGGCCAGATGGCCAAGAAATTCAATATTGCCCTCCGGACCTTTCACCGGAGAAAATGTCAGATTCTTTAAGGTAAAACCAATTTGGCTGGCATTGTTCATAAATGCTTCCAGAACCTCCGTATGTACGGCAGGATCCCGAACGACCCCTTTCTTGCCGACTTTTTCTTTGCCGGCCTCAAATTGCGGTTTGATCAAGCAGAGGACCTGCCCTTCGGGCTTGAGCAGCGAATAGATGACGGGAAGGACCAGCCTCAAAGAGATAAAGGACACATCAATCACAGACAGATCCAGTAGCTCCCCGAGCATTTCCGGGCTTAGACTGCGGACATTGGTACGCTCCATGCAGACTACCCTGGGGTCACTGCGGATTTTCCAGGCAAGCTGCCCGTAGCCAACGTCGATGGCAAAAACCTTCCTCGCTCCCTGCTGCAGCAGGCAGTCAGTGAAGCCGCCCGTGGAAGCGCCGGAATCAGAACAGACAAAATCTGTCACATCCACGCTGAAATCCCGGAGGGCCTTTTCCAGCTTCAGCCCACCGCGGCTCACATAGGGGCAGGCGGTTCCGCGCAGCTCCACGTTCTGACTAAGCTCCACCGTAAACCCGGGCTTATCGACTTTTCGTCCGTCTACATAGACCAAGCCGGCCATAATCAATGCCTGTGCCTTGGATCTGGATTCCGTATACCCCTGATCGGTCAGAAAAACATCCAGCCGTTCCTTTTGCTTCATGTAGTTTCTCCCTTCAAAAGCGCGACGGCTGCTTCACAGACACTTTGCGCGTCAATCCCTGCCCGCTTTTGCAGCTCGGAACAGCTTCCGTGGGACACGAAGCCTATGCCGAGATCCATCCCCCGGTGTCGAAGGGTCTGCAGCGCGGGATCGGAAGCAATTTCATCATAAATGCCGCCGTGCTGCAGGCATTCCTCTACCATCAGGAAGGCTCCCGTTCTAAGGGCGGAGGCCTTCCAATCCGGGTCAATCGGCCGAATTTGATTGAGCTTGACCACCTCAGCCTCAATCCCCCGCTGATGCAGCAGCTCGGCGGCCTCCAAAATAGAATTTACCGTCGTGCCGTAAGCGCAAAGGGTAATTGCAGTTCCCGCCCGGAGGATTGACTGAGCGGAAAGCTCACGATAGGCCTCATCGCCGCCCCTGGGATAACGCACCGCCACGGGGCCGGTCATGGAAAACAGCGCTTGCTCCAGCATTTTCGCCAGCTCGGCCTGATTGGCAGGGCAGAGAATCTGCATTCCGGGAACCTGCCGCAGAAAGCCAACGTCGAAGACACCGTGATGGGTTTCGCCGTCCGCTCCCACGAGCCCGGCCCGATCCACTGCAAACACCACATGTAAATTCAGAAGTGCAATATCGTGAATCAACATATCAAAGGAGCGTTGGAAAAAGGTGGAATAAATCGCAAGAACCGGCAACATTCCCTGCTTTGCCAGACCGCCGGCCATAGCCACAGCGTGTCCTTCCGCAATGCCCACGTCAAAAAACCGATCCGGATAGGACTTTGCAAAGTTATCCAGCCCCGTGCCACTCTGCATGGCGGCAGTAATGGCGCAGACGCGGGGATTGCGGGCAGCAAGGGTCGAAAGGGTCTTTCCGAAGGTATCGGAGAAGGTAACAGCTTGACTGGGTTTCAGCCCTACCGTGGGATCAAAGGCTCCGACGCCGTGGTATAAGTCAGGATTCCGTTCCGCAGGAGGATATCCCCGGCCCTTTTGCGTGGTCACATGGAGAATCACGGGTTTTTTCAGGTCCCTCGCCATTTGCAGCAACCAGACGAGCTTTTTGATGTCGTGCCCGTCCACCGGACCGTAATACTCAAAGCCCATGTCATTGAATGTATTGGCGCTGATCAGCCGCTTTTTCAAATTCTCTTTTATGCGGTGAACACCGCGGTAAACGCTGCGGCCCACAGACGTGGTTTTTGTGAGCTCATTCCAGACCTTTTTACACGCAAAGTAGCTGGGTTTGGTGCGAATATTGGATAAATGCTTCGCCATTCCCCCTACGTTCGGAGTAATGGACATTCCGTTGTCATTGAGAATGACAATCAGCGGCTCTCCGCTGGAGCCGGCATCGTTGAGGCCCTCATAGGCAAGGCCTCCCGTCAGGGCCCCGTCGCCCATCAAAGCGATTACATTGTATTGCTTTCCCGTCAAAGTCCGCGCCCGGGCCATCCCGAGGGCAACGGAAACGGAGTTGGATGCATGCCCGGCAACAAATGCGTCGTGAACGCTCTCGCCGGGCTTTGGAAAGCCTGCCAAACCGTCAAGCTTTCGCAGGGTCGGAAAACGGTCTGCCCGACCGGTCAGTATTTTATGCACATAGGATTGATGTCCCACGTCGAACACCAGCCGGTCCGTTTCAGTATCAAAGACGCGGTGAATGGCGACAATCAGTTCCACCACACCAAGGTTGGACGCCAAATGTCCACCGGTTTTAGATACGTTTTCAATCAAAAATTTTCGAATCCGTTTGCAAAGAGCCGACAGCTCTGCTTCATCCATACTTCGCAGTTCTCTGGAGTTCGGAAACTGAAATGGATCGTTCATTTTTTTCTCTTTGACTTCCTTGAAAATAGTCGCTTGCACCGCCAGATCAGCCGTGCTGCGCTTTGAACAATCGCTGTGGAATTATCCAGCGCGATCTGCTTGCAAAATGCCTTGCCCAAGATTGTCAGGGCTGCCACAAGGGCGGACAACAAGAGCTGAACCATCTGCTGAGAAAAGGCATGGGTACTGTTCCAGGTCTCAATCGCAACCACGGCCGCTGCCGTACCGGAGATAATGCCGCAGATGTCGCCCACAACATCATTGCAGACTGAAGAAACCTTTCCGGCATTGCGAAGCAGCCAGATTCCTTCCACGCCGCCCGGAACCTTCCGGGAAGCCATGGAGTGAAAGGGCTTTTCTTCAGCGGCCGTAACCGCAACTCCCAGCAAATCAAAGAGGATGCCAATGGCTATAATTGCCAGAAGGATCAGAAATGCGCCGGATAAGCTGGCCCGGCCCAGCAGTTGTTGGGAAAAAAAAGAAAAAACAGCGGAAATCGTCAGTGCCAAAAAAAAGATCGTAATCAGCCAGCGGGCCTTGGAGGCAGACTTGTTCCTTGCTCCGTTTTTCCTATGTCTTCTGCCTTGTTTGTCTGATGTGTCTTGTGTGGATTTCAACGTTTGTTCCTCTGAATATTTATCAACTGTGGTGGAAATACGCTGCGTAAATCTTGCGGCTTAGGTCGGGTTGGATTTCCCCGCAAACAACCCGTCGTCGCCGAACGGGCAGTTCCCTTTTCATGTCTGCTTTGTGCCGTCGCCAGTACACATTACCCGATTGCCACTGAGTCCGCACTGCAATCCGCAGCATATCCCTTTCAGACTGCCTAGGTGTTTTCCACCCCGAAGGCCGTCGACTCTTAGCCTCTTTTGCAGGTAAGGTTTCCAGAGAATATCGCCTTTGCCTGTGGCCACAGGTAAGTACGCATGGCTCCTCTTTCCCCATCATACCCACGCAAGGCAGGCTACACTGCACACAGCACGCTAACCGCACCGCAATGCAGGTTCATCTCCTGCGCCGTACGCCGTCCTTGTCCACAAAAACGTGCGGCGGCCGCACAGAAGCAGGTCTCCACGGTAACCGGGTCGTAACAGTCATGCCATTGACAGCCGCCCGGAAACCTTAACCCCCAGCACCCACCCGAATCTGGGCGAAACAAGCAAGCACCAGGGACTTCATCGATATGCCCTTCAAAGGATTTTTAGGCCCTTCCTGGTAATCGACGGTTCCGACTAGGATACAGCACCACCATTTTGATTATAACATATTCTAAATAAATATACAAGATAAAATTGACAAAATATTCAATTTTTTTTGACGAAAAAGCTGAATAGTTTAATCTGCTTCATGTATACTTTCGACAAAAAGCGGATTAATGATCCCGTTCCGCCAAAAACCAGGCCAGATCCGTCAGCAGATCTGGCTTTTGAAAACAGGAAAGCGCATTCACTGCTGCAGCAGTTTCACTGTGGATCATTCCGGCGCAGCGCTCCAATCCGTAAAGCCGGACAAAGGTATTCTTCTCGGCATCAACCCCCACGGCCTTGCCAAGCTTGGCGGCATCTCCTGTCACATCCAGCACATCGTCCCGAATCTGAAACGCAAGGCCGATCCCATCGGCATAGCGCCGGGCGGCTTCTCGCTGCCCGGCATCCGCCCCGGCGCAAATTGCTCCCATTTCACAGGCAGCGCGAATCAAGCAGCCGGTTTTACGGGTCTGAATATTCCGCACCTCCTCCTCACTCAGGGTCCGTTCCTCTGAGGCCATATCCAGCACCTGCCCCCCAACCATTCCGTAGGGGCCGGCATTCTGTGCCAGAACTGCCACGCAGGCGACAGCCTTCCCAGCAGGCAGGATGCCTGTCGTCAGAAGCCGAAAGGCATCCGTCAACAGTGCGTCTCCCGCTAAAATTGCCAGGGCCTCACCGTAAACCTTATGGCTGGTCAGCCGGCCCCGGCGATAATCGTCGTTGTCCATGGCGGGAAGGTCGTCGTGGATCAGGCTGTAGGTGTGAAGCATCTCAACGGCCAGCGCCGCCGGGTCCGCCTCCTCGGCACAGCCGCCGCAGGCCTCGCAAAAGGCGTAGACCAGCAGAGGCCGCAACCGCTTTCCTCCCGCCAGCAGGCTGTAATTCATCGCCTCAAACAGACGTTGCTGGGGCTCGGATGCAGCCTCCTGATAGAGCTGCGCCAGCCGGGTTTCAAAACGCCGGTTTACTGCGCTCCATTCTTCATTCAAACTCCGCATTTGCAAAGGGTACCTCCTCGATTGTTCCATCCGGACCTTTTGTCAGCTTGACAACTTCAAGCTCCGCCTGATCCAACAGCTTGTTGCAGCGGGCTGTCAGTTCAGTTCCCTCCTGAAAAAGCTTGATTGCATCCTCCAGCGGAACAGAGCCGTCGTCCAGACGCCGGACAATCTCTTCCAGACGACTTATATTTGCCTCAAAAGACTGCGATTTTGTTCTTGCCATAGTGTTTCCTCTCATGTCTCTTCCGGTCGGACCCGCAGGCTTCCATCCCGGAAGCGAAGCTCCAACGCAGCCTCCTGCCGGGCAGCAGCAGCAGTCTGGATCACACGGCCTTCTTCGTCCCTCACGCAGGCATAGCCTCGCTCCAGAACCTTCAGCGGACTCATGGCATCCAATGCCGCGGCAAGTCGGGCCAGCTCGGTCCGTGCCTCTGTCAATTTTTCCCGTTCTGCCCGGATCAAGTCCTCCGTCAACTGGTCCAGCGCAAGTCTACGGTTCCGAATCAGCATGGCGGGGTCCCGCAGAGCCGGGGCGGAAGCAATGGCTTCCAGTCGGCTCCTGGAGAGCTGGCTCAACCTTCGAAGCGCGGCGCTCATGCTCTTTTGCAGCGTCTCAAGACGGGCATAGAGCTCCGCCCGATCGGGGACTGCCAGTTCTGCGGCGTTGGATGGGGTGGCGGCCCGCAGATCCGCCGCGAAATCCGAGATACTCACATCCGGCTCGTGGCCGACAGCGGAGATTACCGGGATTTCGGATGTATAAATTGCCCGGGCGACAATCTCTTCGTTAAAGGCCCAAAGGTCCTCGATTGATCCGCCGCCCCGACCGACAATCAGAAGATCACAGAGCGATTTCCGGTTGGCATAGGCAATCGCCCCGGCGATTTCTCCGGCAGCGCTTTCTCCCTGCACCCGCACCGGCAGCAAAATCACCTTTGCCAGAGGATAACGGCTGCCGAGAATACGAAGCATATCGTGGATTGCAGCCCCCGCAGGAGATGTGACAATTCCAATTCGCTGTGGCAGGGCCGGAAGCTGCTTTTTGTGGGAAAGCTCAAAGATACCTTCCTCATACAGGCGCTGCTTGAGCTGCTCGAAGGCAAGCTGGAGCTCCCCGGTTCCATCCGGAATCAGCCGGGTGCAGTAGAGCTGATAGGCGCCGTCCCTGGGATAGACCGAAACCCGGCCCACCGCCAGCACAGAAGTTCCGTTCTGGGGACGAAAGCGCAGCCCAGCTGCATTGGACTTAAACAGGACGCACTTCAAGCTTCCCTCAGCGTCCTTCAGTGTAAAATAGTGGTGCCCCGAGGGATAGAGCTTATAATTGCTGATTTCTCCCCGAACGCAGACATTTTGCAAGGCCGGCACATGGTCAAAGGCCGCCTTGATGAGGGTGTTAAGCTGGGTGACGGAGAGAATGGATACTTCCTGTCGGCTCATGGGCATTGATCTCCGGCGCTTGCCAGATGCCTGAGACGGGTCAGGACGGCAATGCCCATCGCGTTGTCGGTAGAATACTGCGGGGCGCCGAAAATGGCTTCCCCTATCCTGGCGCGCAGCATGGAGTTGGAGGCAACGCCACCGGAAAAAACCACCGGAAGCGGAGCGCGCTTTCGGGCATTAGCCGTTGCCTTTCCAACTGCTTCCGCCACAGTGAGCAAAGTAAACCGAGCGGTTTGGGCAGCATCGGCTCCCTTCCGCCGGAAAGCCTCCACCTGATTTTGAACGCCGGAGAGCGAAAATTCACAGTCCTGGACCCGGACACGAAAAAAATCTCCCCCGTCGCTCCCGGCGGCAGCGATGTCCAGAGCCTTGCCCGCAGGAAAATCGAAGCCCAGAAGCTGTCCGGTGCGATCAATCAGCTGCCCGGCAGAAATATCCGTCGTACCACCGATCTTTTCACAGTCAATCTCTCCGTCGGCGCTGGAACGAACCCGCAGCAGCTCCGTCGTGCCGCCGGACAGGTGCCAGGCAAAAAACTCGGAGCCCAGTAAATCCAATCGTCCCGCCGACCACAGAACAGCGGCAATGTGCCCCTGCTGGTGAGAAAAGGAGTAGATGGGCAGGTGCAGCGCCGCAGCCAGCACCCGTGCCTGAGATTCCCCCGCCAAAAAGCAGGGCATATAGGAGCCCTCCACGGATCTGGGTCTGGTACTAACGCCTACAGCCGCCAGCGCCTCGGTCGGCAAATGCACAAAGAGCCTGTCGGACAGCTCCGGCAGGCGCTTCACATGAGAAAACAGGGCCTCCGATTGGCGAAGGCCCAATTCTCCGGTCTTTACCGGCAACAGCCGGGAGACATTTTCTCCCCTTTCGCCGTCGAAGGCGGCAACAGAGGTCGTATAATTGCTGGTATCAAATCCGATGGTGATCATGCTTCTGTCTTCCGTTCACGGGAGAAGCTGCCAAGAATGCCGTTGACAAAGGCAACCGTCTCCTGCTCCTCATATTTTTGTGTCAGCTTGACCGCCTCATTGATGGCGACGTTCATGGGTACATCCTCCACATAGAGGGCCTCATACATGGCAAGCTCCATAACTGCCCGGGCCAGCCGGGAAATCCGACTGACGTTCCAAGCGACGGAATACTTTGCAAGATACCCATCCAGCTCCTGTTGCCGGTCACAGACGCCCTGCACCACAGAGCTGATATATTCGCGCTGCTTCCCGTTGGGCTTTTCGGCGTAGACCTCATTTTCGGCGGAAAGGAGGGCATAATACGTCTCTTCAAACCGGTCGCACAGCACAGTCTCCACCGATTCCCCCGTACACTGTACGGCATAAATCAGGTGGACGGCGATCTCTCTGGCGGCCGATCTCGTCATACGCGGCCCTTTGTTCATCCGGCTTTCCCCATAGAAATGCCACACACATTCACATCCACGCGGGCAACCTTCAGGCCGGTCATGGATTCAACGGCGTTGGTCACGGCGTTCTGAACATTCCTCGCAATCTCCACTACAGAATGGCCATAGAGAACCACCAGAGCGCAGTCCAACTCCACGTCATCCTCGTTCAGCGTTACCCGGACGCCCTTGCGGTCGTTTTTCAGGCTGACCACGCCCTCCACATCATTGGCGGCAGCAAGGGCAATGGTAACGAGCACATCCTCGCTGATATTCAGACTTCCGTCTTCCAATTCTCTGGTCATGTAATCTTTATTCTCTGCCATGGTATGATCCTCCTTTGTAAACGCTTTCATTCATTGTACCACAAATCCCAAAAAAAACAACCGTAATTTTCAGGAATTTACCTCAATAATTCGAATTTGCGAAAGATCATATTCGGTTTGGGACAGCACAATGTCGCTCAGAACGGCCACATCGCTTTCAGAGAGGCCCTGGGCGGCCACTGCCAGGTCAATCCCCTCCTCTGTCATGTAGGCCACACACTCCGCATAGCCCTTGGAAACCACCAAACTCTCTATGGACGCTTCGGACAGAGCCATGTTGACAATGGATTCCAGCTTTAGGGTGCTGGCGCTGACGTCCTCATCTTCACCGGCATAGGAAATTGTCTCCTGCAGGGTGTGCACGGCGCTGTCCCGGCTCTGCTGGCGGCTCATCCGCATCCGGGCAAAGACCGCCTCGGCATCTTCTCCATCCTTTTGCTCTCCCTGCTGTGCCGCCACCTGCTCCAGTTCTGTTTCATCGTTTCGAATCACCAGGGCCGCGTCGTCCATCAGCTTCGTCTGGTCCAAGGTCGAAACCAGGTCGAAGGGTCTGCTGTCCTCATAACGCCAGTTTAGATAGATCCCGCCGCAGACAAAAACCAAGACTGCTGCCACAATGGCATTCCGTTTCCATGTTTTCATGTTCAATCCCCCGTTACTTCATTTTTACGACCGTAATTTGGTCAGCGCCAAGTCCCAGCAGAGCCGATACGGCAGCAGCGAGTTGATAACGGATCTTTGCATCCGCACCGCCCTCTGCGACGATCAGGGCTCCCTGAAACTCCGGATACGCCGTGCTTACGATGGCTGGTTCATTGTATGCGCTTGCACGGCTCAGAATCACTGTTTTTTCCTCCAGCGATTCACTGTGCCGCTCTCCCTCCCCCGAATTTGTGCGCTTGCTGTCCTTCTGATAATTCGCGGCGGGTCCGGTCCGCAGGGTCAGCATAACCCGAACCCGCCCCGCCCCATCGATCTGGGCCAGCAGCGTCTCCAGCTCCTGCTCCGTCCTGGCACAATAGCGTTCTCCCTCATCCTGGGGCTGGCTTTGCTCCGGCTGGGTCTGCACCGGGAACTCACTCCCCTCTGCCTTTTCCCCCGGAGACCAAAGCAGTAAGGTCAAGCCGATCAGAATCGTCAGAATCGGAAGCTTATAGCGATCCAGAAACACCGGAATCTTTCCCGGCAGATCCCATCTCAGCTTCATCCGTCCTCCCATTCCTGCTGCTCCGGCGGCAGCGACAGTTCCCGTTCCATTTGCTTCGACAACAGCTGTCTCTGCTGCTCCGTCCAGTTCCCGGTAATTTGTACCCGTTGCGGGATCCAAAGTCCCTCCGCCGTCTCGACGGCCTGCACTGCGAAGGACGCCACCATCCCCAATTTACCCGCCTGTGCCTCCAACCACGACACGGTTTGGTCCTCCACAAGCCTCTGCAAGAGGGCGTCGTTCTTCTCTCTTGCCAGTGTCCGGCGCTCCGCCTGTGTCAGCCCCGTCGCCAAATCCGGCAGGGCTGACAGATTCACCCGCATCAGGGGCCGGATGGCCGTCAGTATCATCAGACAGCCGCCGCAAAGCGCAACAATCCTGCCGCTTCGTTTGCCCCGCAGCAAGGACGTGGCCAGGCTGACAAAAAAGCCGCAGCAGACCAGCCGCAAAAGATAGGCCTTTATCGCCGTCATAGGTTCACCGTCCGAATACAGAGTACAAGAATCATCAGGGTCAGCAGGCAGGCAATTCCCGTCAGTGCCAGCATCAACCCCATGACCTGAGACAGTCTTTCGATCAAGGGGCTCTGGCTGCCCTGGCCGAACAGGCCGCAAAGGACTGCCGCCAGTTTCAGAGCCAGGTATTGAATCCCAATTTGGAAAAAAGGCCCCAGGCACAGGCCGAACACTGCCAGCATTCCGTAAAGTCCTACGGCTGTTTTCAGGCTTGCCGCCGCGCTTAACAAGGAGCCGGAGGCGTCGGAAACAATGTTTCCCACCACCGGAACCATTCCGGCAATCACGGAACGCACAGAGCGCAGCCGTTGGGCATCCACACTGCCGGAGACAAGCCCTGTAAAGGCGAGAATTCCAGAATATCCATAGAGAATCCCCTTCACCATCGTCACCAAGAGCCACTTTACAAAGGCGCTGAGTTGTCCCAGATTCTTCATTCCCAGCCCATACTCCGCCACAGCCAGGGCCGGCAGCACATAGAGCAACGGCACCATCACGCCCGAGACCAGGGCCAGCAGTCCCTCCAGCAGCGTTATTCCAAAGCTTGAAACCGCCACGGCTGAGAAATTACCGGAGGCTGCCAGAAGCGTGGACATGGTGGGCAGCAGCAGGCCGAAATAGTGACACAGCTCCCGGATCACTCCGGCTCCCAGGGAAATCATGGAATCCACCGATCTGGTACAGGCAGCGGTAATGGTCAGCGCCCCCACCAGCGGGGCCAGACCGGCGCTGTGTGTGCTGTTCTCAAACAGGGAACACAGAAGGGCGGCTGCAAGAATCATACTGACGCAAGCCAGCGCCTCCTGCAAATGAAGCTCTTTGACCCGTCCCAGCGTACTGCCAACCAGACGCAGCAGCTTGTCCCCAAAGCCTTCGATTGCACCGTCATAGCTTCCGATCCTGTCCAGGAGCTCTGCAGACAGCCCCGCCTCCGGATCAAGCTCCGCTCTGAGTTCTGCGGCAGGGTCCACTGCCCGGACGGTACCATGCAAAATCGGCAGAAGCAGAAAAATCAGGGCGCATATCCGCATCAGTCCTCTCACAGCAGTCCCTCAATCAGGGCCAGCACCGCCTGCAGCAGGGGCAAACTCACAGCCAGACAGAGAATCCCGCCGCCCAGCTCCACCAGCTTTGCCAGAGCGCTTTCCCCCGCATCGGCGCAGAGACCGGCGGAGAGCTCTGTCAGCAAACCCAAACCGAGACACTTCCACAGCGGTGCACGCAGTTCCGGCTCCAGCCCCGCTTTTTCCGCCAGGCTCCCGGCCAGCAACAGCACCGGTCTGAGGGTCTCCAGCAAAAAGCCTGCTCCGAGGGCACAGGCGCAGAGGCTCAGAATCAGCCCCAGCTCGGGAGCCTGCTTTTTGACCGTCAAAATCAGCAGGCAGGATATCACCGCCATTGCCGAAAGCTTGAGTAGATCGTCAATCAAAAGTGAAACAACTCCTTGACCAGTGCAAACAGATCCGCGATTTTCTCCACCACCAGCATCAGCACCACTACAAGCCCGGCAAGGGTTGTCATGGTTGCCTGCTCCTCCCGTCCGGAGCGAATCAACACCTGATTGAGAATCGACACAATGATTCCCATTGCCGCAATTTTAAAAATTAAATCAATATCCATCACAGCACTAAAATCAACAGAGAAAGACCTGTAACAATTCCCAAAACCTCATAGCTGCGGCACTTCCCCGGCATCAGAACGCGCAGCTCGGTCTCCAGCCGGGACAGTTCCTCCTGCGCCAGGCAAAGCTGACTGAGCTGTGCTTCCAGGTCCCTGTTTCCGAAATCGTCAAACAGCCGCTCCAAAACAGAGAGCGCCGAATTTGGCAGTGTCAGCCCCACCTCCTGCGCGATCCGGCGAGTCAGGCCACAGCCGGCGCCATGTTCCGTTCCGGCCGCAAGTCCCTGAAAAAAATGACGCACACTGCCGCTACTGCTCTCTGCAAGCCTCTTACAAAGGGGGGCAAAGGGGGTTCCGGCATACCGAATTTCTCCGGTCATACGGTCCAAAGCGCCGCGGAGCTCCTGCAACTCCTCCCCGGTTCTACGAAGACGCAGCGCCGCATGAAACCCCACCCATGCCGAGGAGACAAGAATCAGCCCGGCGGCCATCCATTTTAACTGTTCCATATTTCATCCTTTCAAAATGTATGCTGCGATCCGGGTGCATCACAGCCAGCCGTTCAAACGCCCCCAGCTCCAGCAGCCTTCGATAAACCGGACGACGCTGCAAGTCAGCCGGACCGTCCCCATGGGCGGTTGCAATAAATCGGACCCCACAGCAGACAGTACGGCTGAGGCTCTCCGCGTCCTCCAGCGCCGTGATTTCATCCACTGCAATCCAGTCCGGAGACATGGAGCGCAGCATCAACTCGATTCCGAGCTGCTTTGGGCAACCGGAGAGCACATCCGTTCGGTTTCCCACGCAGAGTTGAGGAACCCCATCCCGACAGGCTGCAATTTCTCCGCGCTCGTCCAGCAGCCCAATTCTCTGTCCGCCCCGATCTGAGAGAAGACGCACCAGGTCCCTCAGAACCGTTGTCTTACCCGCCCTGGGCGGACCGAGAATTAAAATCGATCCCGGCGAGCAACGCAGGCTCTTGAAGAGCTCCGCAGCACAGCCGGGCCGCTCTCCTGCCAATCGCAGATTCAAGGCCTGATACTCCCGGATCGTCTGAATCTCTGTGCCCCTGCTGACCGCCGTTCCACAGACTCCAAGGCGATGTCCTCCCCGTAACGTCAGAAATCCGGCACGAAGCTGGTCCTGCACCGCATAGGCAGAAAAATCTGAAGCCCTGCTTATAATTTCCTCCAGGTCATGGGGCGTCACGCAGTGTGGGCTGCCCCGGCAGGGCACAAGCGCTTCCCTGCCCGCCGTTACCCAGCTCGCTACAGTCCCAGCCCGGAGCCGAAGCTCCTCCACCCGAGTCCCCTGATTTTCCAGCAGCGTTTCCACATCCCGGCGTAATGCCTCCGGGAAGAGCGTCGGAATTTCCTTGTATCGCTCGTCCATTTTCATCACCTGAGACAGCCTATGTGTCCCGGGCCACAAATATGTGGAGCAACAAAAAACTCCGCAGTCCCCTTTGAGAGGACTGCGGAGAAAAAAAGCTGTTATTATCTTTGCACTCTGCCTCTGTTGAAATTGTTCCACAGAGGACCGGAGATGCAAACGGAGGAATAGCAGCCGCAGATGATGCCGATGCAGAGCGGCAGAGCAAAGTTGCGGATCGAGCTGACACCGAAGATCAGGAGCATAACCATAACAATCAGAGTTGTGATGGTAGTATTGATGGAACGGGTCATGGTGTCCCAGATGGAGGTATCGACAATCACCGCGAAGTTGCCGGTACGCATGGTTCTCCGGTTTTCACGAATCCGGTCGAAGACAACAATGGTTGCGTTGATGGAGTAACCGAGGATGGTCAGCGCAGCGGCAATGAAGTTAATGTTGAAAGGAATGCGGAAAATCACATACATGCTGAGCATCACCAGCAGGTCATGCACCAGCGCGCAGATAGCTGCCAGACCGGAGCGGAACTCGAAGCGGAAGCCAATGTAAATCAGAATCAGAATCACCGCCACAAGGGAGGCCATAAAGGCTGCCTTGGTCAGATCGTGACCGACAGAGGCGGAAACACGCTCCACCTGATAGTCCTTCTCAATATCCACATTATACTCTCCGGCAATGGCATCGCGAACCTTTTCCACCTGTTGATCGTCCAGCATCAGAGCCTTCAGGCGAATGCCGTTGGTGCCGGAAGCCGTGACGGAAGAGGCCGGATCGCCAATTGTCTGCTGATAAATCTCGGCAACACGGTCGGTGACAGCCTTGTCCACCTTCACAGATTCGGGAATCTGGAATTCAAAGGTTGTGCCGCCGGCAAAATCAATATCAAAATTGAAAGCGCCCATCGCCCCGCAGAGGGTCATAACCAAACTCACCAGACCCACAGAAATCATAATGAGGGAAATTATGCCAAAAAGCTTAAAATGTTTGGTAAAGCTGAAGCTTCTGTACTTATCCATATATCAGCTTCTCCTTTCTTATGCGCAGTAAAGCTTGAGATTCGTAATCTTCAAGCCCACGGCAGCTTTGAGCAGTAACTTTGTGAGAACCAGCATGACCAGCATGGAGAGCACAACGCCGAGCAGCAGGGTCACAGCAAAGCCCAGAATCGTACCGGTTCCCTGCCACAGCAGGACAAAGCCGGCAATCAAAGTGGTCACATTGGCATCAATGATAGCGATCATGGCCCGCTTATAGCCGGACTCAATCGCATAGTGAAGGGTTTTCCCGGACTTCAGCTCTTCCTTGATGCGTTCAAAGATGATGACGTTCGCATCCACCGCCATACCGATGGTGAGGATGATACCGGCAATGCCGGGCAAACTCAGATTGACGTGCATAACAGACAGCACCACCGCAAAGAGGGCGCCATAGGCCATCAGGGCAATGCAGGAAATCACGCCCATGAGGCGATAGACCACGACCATGAAAAGCATTACCAGAATCAGGCCGATCAAGCCGGCCATCAGGCTGGTGGAAAGGCTCTTTTCACCCAGGCTGGCACCGATGGTTTGCTGCTTGGCAGTCATCAGAGCAAAGGGCAGACGACCGGCAGAGATGATGTTTGCAAGATAATGGGCCTCTTTTTCTGCGTCCTTTGTGCCACCGATGTTAATAACAACGCTTTTGCTGTCCAGGGGCTCACGGACAGCAGGGCTGGAAATCGTTTCACCGTCCATTTGAATGGAAAGGATGTTCTGGCCGTCGCTGCGGGCAATCACTGCCGACGAAGCACTGTACAGCTTTTGTCTGCCCTCATCCGTCAACTCCAGCTTGACATGGGGGGTGCTGATGCCGGTGCTGTCTGTCGCAGAAAACTCATACATGGCATCCTCAATATCAGAGCCGGAGAGCCACTCTTTCCCGTCGGCATCCACAAAAGTCACCACGGCGGTGGTGCCCAGATCCTTAATGGCTTTCTCGGGATCTTCGACAGAGGGAATTTCCACAACCAGTCTGCGCTCACCGGAAATATAGCAGGACGCTTCGGTGTAGCCGAGCAAGTCCAAACGCTTTTGCAACATGGTTTTTGCAGTTTCCATATCGCCGGCCAAATTCGCAGTATCATAGTCGTTGGAAAGTTCTGCTTCATAGGTGATTTCAGAACCACCGACCAGATCCAAGCCAAGCACAATGCCCTTGGATACAGGCTGGATTACGTTACTGACGCCATGCAGGGCAGCAAAAAACAGGGCCACCACCACAATGACCACAATCACCAGTGTGAGAATGGATTTCTTCATAGTAAAAAACTACCTCCTGGTTTGATTCCACGGTATTATACATCATTTTTTTGAATTCGTCAAATAAAATTTCGGATATTCAGCAGGATATTCATATTTTCTAAAAAAATATGAATTCTACGGCAATCGAATCGCTTTATCAAGCTCAAAATCTGCAGATACGGCTTGTCCTCTGGGTTCAAGCAGGGCAAAACAGCAGAGGATGACGTATCCGGGTATTGGTTTGAGAATCATGGGCTTACGCAGCCTTACAGCTTTAATCAGGCCACACTACTCCATCCGAACTATCACGGCGACATCAAAAACGACAAGAAGAATGACATGGGCAAAGAGGTTCTTATGGCCATCTGTGTTGGCTGTAGATTTGACCTGCGAATGACCCAGCGCGTTTTGGGAAAGCAGCATATTACGCTGGACGAGTTTCAGGAGCCGGACAAAACCTACATTACGCTTCTTGAGAGGCTTCCGGGAATCGGTATAAATCAGTTTAATGAACTGCTGAAAAGACGCAACATTCCCTCCAGAGTTCCAGAGTACACCCTCGGCATTATGAAAAAGGACGGCTTCTACGCGAAGGTCGGCACGGAATATTTCGCCCCCGGCATTGATGAAGCCCTTCAAATCGCGGCAAAGCACTGTGTCACAGAAAAGCGATAAGCTTTTTCCTGGCGTATCGTTAAAAAAGCTTGCCTCAAGCCGGCCGTTCAGGCGGTTTGAGGCAAGTCTTTTTATGCTTCCTTGGCCTGTTTAATAGACAGGCTGATGCGGTTTTTCTTTTCATCCACCGACAAGACGCGAACCTTTACAACGTCCCCCACAGACAGGGCCTCAGCGGGATGCTTGACAAAGCGATCGGAGATTTCCGAGATGTGAACCAGACCGTCCTGATGGACGCCGATATCCACAAAGGCACCGAAGTCAATCACGTTTCGCACCGTGCCGGAGAGCAGCATACCGGCCTTCAAATCCTTCAGCTCCAGCACGTCCGTGCGGAGAATGGGCTGAGGCAGGCTATCCCGCAGGTCGCGGCCGGGCTTCTGGAGCTCAGAAACCACATCCCGGAGGGTGGGCAGACCGATCTGCAGAAGCTCGGCAGCCCGGTCTTCGCCGTAGCTCTTGAGCTCCGCCGCCAGACTGTTCAGCTTCCGGTCCTTCACATCCGCCAGACTGTAGCCCAGCAGCTCCAACAGCCCCTTGGCTGCCTCATAGGATTCCGGATGCACCGCGGTATTATCCAGAATATTCTTGCTTTCCGGCACCCGCAGGAAGCCTGCACACTGCTCAAAAGCCTTCGGCCCAAGCTTGGGAACCTTTTTAATCTGTGCCCGGGACGTGAAGGCGCCGTTTTCCTCCCGATAGCGCACGATATTCTTCGCCGTGGTCGCATTCAGGCCGGAGACCTGCTGCAGCAGAGCGGGCGAGGCGGTGTTCAAATCCACCCCCACCGCGTTGACGCAGTCCTCCACCACGGCCTCCAGCGCGGAATCAAGCTGCTTTTGGGGCATGTCGTGCTGATACTGGCCCACACCAATGGCCTTGGGCTCAATTTTTACCAGCTCCGCCAGCGGATCCTGCAGGCGTCGGGCAATCGACACCGCCGAACGCAGGTTCACATCGTACTGGGGAAACTCCTTCGCCGCCAGCTCTGAGGCGGAATAGACCGAGGCCCCGGCCTCGGAGACAATCATGTAGCTGAGCAGATATCCTGCCTCCCGCTCCCGGTGGATCAGCTCTACCGTCATCTGCTCTGTCTCCCGGCTGGCAGTCCCGTTGCCAATGGCGATGTGCTCCACCTTGTGACGGCGAATCAATTTGGAAAGGGCGCCAATGGCCTCCTGCTTCTGCCGCTCGCCATAGGTGGGATAGACCACCGCCGTGTCCAGCACCTTGCCGGTGGCATCCACTACCGCAACCTTGCAGCCCATTCGATAGCCCGGATCCAGCCCCATCGTGACCTTTCCCTTCACCGGGGGCTGCATCAGCAGGGGCCGCAGGTTCAGGGCAAACTGGCCGACCGCTCCCTCACAGGCCTGATCGGTGAGCTCGCTGCGGAGCTCCCGCTCAAGGGAGGGGAAAATCAGCCGATCATAGGCATCCTGCGCGGCGTTGACAATCAGGCTCATGGCGCTGCTGCCGGGTTGGACGACCCTGCGGCGAAGCGTTTGCATGGCAAGGGGATCGTCCATTTCCACCGAGACCTTCAAAAACTTCTCCTTTTCGCCCCGGTTGATTGCCAGAATCTGGTAGCCCTGCAGCCGGGACAGCGCCTGGGTAAAATCGTAATACAGCGCATAAACCGAATCCTCCCCGGTGGCTGCCTCAGTATGCAAAGCCGCCCGCTCCATGAACAGCCGCCGCAGGGACTTGCGCAGCTGCGCATCGTCGGAGATCCACTCCGCGATGATGTCAGAGGCCCCGGCAAGGGCATCCTCCACCGTTTCAACCCCCGTTTCCGGGTTGACATAATCCTTTGCCGCCTCCTCCGGTCGGGGGCAGTCCCGGCTCTGGCTGAACAGAAGCTGCGCCAGAGGCTCCAGTCCCTTCTCCCTTGCCACGGTGGCCCGGGTGCGGCGTTTTTGCTTATAGGGGCGGTAGAGATCCTCCAGCTCTGCCAGGCTTACAGCCTGCTCCAGCGCGGCTCTCAGCTCCTCGCTGAGCTTGCCCTGGGCTTCGATGGCCTTCGCAATGGTCTGCCGCCGCTCCTCCATTCCCCGCAGATACTGCAGGCGGGTTTCCAGCGTACGCAGGACTGTGTCATCCATAGAGCCGTGGAGTTCCTTGCGGTACCGGGCAATGAAGGGAATGGTATTACCCTCGTCGAGCAGGGTAATGACGCTTTCAATGTGTCTGGGGTCGCGGCCGAGCTCGGCTGCAAGGGTCTGAATAATGTCCATAGTGTTCCGTCCTGTTCTGTAAAAATTATGCAGCTTCCTACTCCCCTGCTCCCAGCACATCGGACAGGGAGCTGTCACCGAGGAAGGTATCCAGGTTATAGAGGAAGAGCACGTCGGTAATCTGATTCTGCTTCATCAAGATGGAGACATCATCGTAGTAGTAGCGGGGATCCACCAGAATAATCTGTTCAAAATAGGGGGTCAGGAACTGCACAAAGCAGTTGGCATAAGAATCCTTGAAAATCAACAGGCGGCGCTGGTTTTCCACCGTGGTAGTAATGTCGATGCGCGGGTGGTTGCCGCCGAAAAAAACTGTGTAGTGATCCCTGGCCTCCAGCGCCGTCCGGTCATAAAGGGACGCGCAAATCGCGCCGCTGTCACTGTAGACCACCTTATAGTCCGGCTCCGGCTGAGGAACATAGAGCTGAACCCGATCCTGGGCAATGTGGCAGCCGCTGCGGGCGGCAAGGGTGCCCTCAAAGCTGTCGGACACCGTGTAGATCCGATACTCCTTCCCGGGCTGAATCTTCAGGGCGGGGGCCATTGCCTCGAAGCCATAGCGGGCGCCAAGGCTGGTCCAGTGGTGATCCGTTCGGTAGTACAGCGCCTCCTCCCGGTGGGCCAGAAGGGCATCACATACGTCCACAAAGGCCGGGCCGCCCTGCAGTTTTTTCCGGATTTCATCCAACTGCATCCGTTGATCCGGCACCGGAGCATTGGCAGGCAGCTTGTCCGCCAGCACCGTCACCGCATTTGGAACCAGGGTCACATACATGGCTGTCTCCAAATGGTCCTTGCAGAAGGCCTTCATGGCTTCCAAATTGGCAGTTAGAGCAGCTTCGTTTGGATCGGAGGGCTGCTGAATCAGATAGCCCTCCTTTCCCAGATAGACCCCACTGCTCTGCTGGGCCCCAAAAAAGCAGTCGAAGCGCAGCTTCGCTGCGATCCAGCTGTCCCGGCCCGGGAACTGATCGGCAAAGGCAGACTCCAAACCAGCAAACCAACTGCCGTCGAACAGTGCGTCCCGGCTCACAGCGGGCATCTGGGCCAGCATGCGGTTTTCCGATTCGGAATAGCTCCGGGCCGGTCCGGCAACCGTCACAACCGTACAGATCAGAACAAAGGCGAGGGCGGGAATACAGACCCAAATTGCGTTGCTGTGGTCATTTCGCCGGAAGAGCGAGCGGGAACGACGTCTTGCTTCCTGTTGTTCCATGGGTGCGCCTCCTTGTCAGAACTGGAAATAGAGGAAGGATGTGTAGGTGTCCCGGAGCATCCCCGCGGTACAGAAATAGAGCAGCACGCCGAAAAAGGCCAGACTGACTGCTTTTACCAGGGAATTCCGACTGCGGAACAGATTGCGGGCGATGGTGCGGGGATAGGGCAGGCAGCCGACCCCGCAAACCAGCAGCACCGACCAGCTCTCTTTAAGGCAGTAGCGGCCGAAGTTGTCTGAAATTGGGCCGGAGAACATGGAGCCCAGGAAGGCCAGGGCGCTGCCCAGGCTCGGGGAGAAGAAAAACACCCAGCCGATCACCGCCAGCAGCACCGTCAGCAGGTGCCGCAGCCAGTTGGGGAGCTTCTCTGCAAAGGATTTCAGTGTGAATTTCTCCAGCAGCAGCAGGCTTCCGTGGTAGATACCCCAGAAAATAAAGGTCCAATTCGCACCGTGCCAGAGGCCCGTCAGCATCCAGACCACTGCCAGATTTCGCACAGTTTTGGACTTCCCTGCCCGACTGCCTCCCAAGGGGATGTAGACGTAATCCCGGAACCAGGCGCCCAGGGAAACGTGCCAGGTCCGCCAGAAATCAGTCATACTGCCGCTGGCATAGGGATAGAGAAAATTTTCCGGCATTTTGAAGCCGAAGATCTGACCCAGGCCGATTGCCATGTCGGAGTAGCCGCTGAAGTCGAAGTAGAGCATCAGCGAGTAGCTCAGTGCAGCAATCCAGGCAGCCAGCATCGACAGCTCTCCGGGGTTTCTGGCTGAGATGGCATAAAAGCTCATGCCCAGGGTATTTGCCAGCAGGACCTTTTTGGCCAGACCTGTCAGGAAGCGCCGTCCGCCGGCGAAGGCCAGCTCCGAACACATGGGATGGTTCCGGATCTGGGGCTCAAATTCCTTCCAACTGACAATGGGACCGGAAATCAATTTTGGGAAAAAACTGACATACACCGCGCAGTCCAGCAAGCTCCCGGCCGATCGGACGCGGCCCCGATAGACGTCGAAGAGATAGGACAGCACCGAGAAGCTAAAGAAAGAAATTCCCACCGGGGAGGGCGGCAGACTGACGGACCAGTCTGCCCCAAAGAGGCTTCCGAGGCTGGAAATCAGGAAGCCCCAGTATTTGAAAAAGGCCAGCAGGGCCAGATCCAGCACAACGCCGGAGATCAACACCTGCTTTCTGCGGCGGCCCGGCCTAAGCTGCTCGATTTCACGGGCGGTAAAATAGTTGAAGAAAATGCTCAGAATCAGCAGCAGCACATAGACCGGCCGGCTCCAGGCGTAAAAGCAAAGGCTGATCAGCACCAGCATGGGATTTTTCAGCTTCTGAGGCATCAGGCCGTAGAGCAGCAAAGCGCAAGGCAAAAACACAAAGGGGAAAAAGAGATTGCTGAATGACATGGCACTCCCCTCCTTACAATGCCTTCCGGAAGGCTTCCCGGGCCAGCTCCGCCTTGGGATTGACCACAAAAAGCAGGAAATTGCCCCGGACATCGAGAATACTGTGATTGCTCAGGAGCTCATACTGTTCAACGCCATAGCCGTCGAAGCTTTTCTTTTGGCTCTCCAGCCGCTTTTCAACGGCAGTGCGAACCGTCTCGGCCTGAGCAGGGTCCTTCAGCTTAACCACCAGCAGCTCCTCCGCCCCCATATTGGTGGTGGGATACCAGAGAAACAGCCCTTCATAATCGGTCGGTATCAGACCGTAGAGGCGCTTGACCATCTGATTGTCTGCCTCCTGCATGGTGTCCATGTCCAGCTCGGAGCTCACTGCCTTAAAGACCTGGGCAGGGTCCGCGTGACTGGTTCCGCTCCCGCCGCAGAGATTTACAATCAGGATCAGGGCCAGAATCGCGGCGCTCCAGCGCAGAAACGCGCAAATCCGCAGCTTATTCATGGTCCCTCACCTCCCCGTCAGCCTCCGTTCCGGGCTGCTGCTCCTGGAGCGCTGCAACAATCAGATTGCTACCCCAGTATTGATAGAAGGGACGCTGAAGATGAATGCCGTCGGGATCCCAAAGGGCTGCGTGTTCCTCAGCGATTTTGTCGTTGTTGGCAAAGGCTATGCCCTTCTCCCGGCACAGCTTCTCCACAGCCGCGCTGTAAGCCGGAATCTCCCGCCACTTGGAGGCCCGCTCAAAGGCGGGGTCCCGGGCAGGCAGGATCGAGGAAATCACAATCCTGGCCTGGGGAAGCTGCTGCTGCAGACCCTGCACCACCTCCAGCATTTCCTCGGCATAGGATTCAGGCGTATCCCAGTATCCGATGCTCACGTCGTTCAGACCGTAGCAGAGGAAAATGCTGGAAGGATTCAGGTCCTTGATCTGCTGCATGTGCTCGGCCACATTGCGAATGGTATTGCCGCCATCCGCCAGAACCCGGGACTTGTCCAGAAATTTGTAGTAATAAAGGCCCACTGCCCGGGAATCTCCCAGCAGAACAAAGTCCTGAAACATAGACCACACATCCGCCTCGCCGCTGCAGAGCTTTTGCACCAGTTCTTCCCGCTCCCGGTCCAGCTTTTCGGCGCGTCGCTGCTTCAACACCTGATCCACCAGAGCGGGGTCCTTTTCCGCCATCACGCTGAGGTAGGTCCGACCAGCCTGGAGTTCCTCCGCGGAGACCGGCTCCGACTTCGGAGCGTCGGGGGCGGAAGAAAGGTACGCCGCCGTCAGGAGCAGCACCGCAAGGCCCAGAAGCATCGGCAGAAGCATTTTTTGCTTTTGTTGCACGCTATCACCGTCTTTATCAATTTTATACTGAGTATTCTATCACAGTTCTGCACGGAATACAACATTTTTTACTAAAAAGGCTCGTCTTTTTGCGGCTTTTTTTGTGACAATTCTTGCCAACAAAGCAAGCAATATTTGGTTGACTTTTGTCTTCAATTCAGGTAGAATTAGTCAATAACCACACTGAAAGCTTATAAAAGAAGCTATGCTTTTGGAAGAATTTGACAATCAAAAAAAGCCGTCATTAATCCCGAAACGAGAGCCCTGCGGCTCGAAAATTTTCCGGAGGTCACGGTCTCCTGTTTTTCGGCAGATTCTTCTATGCCGGAGATAATCTGGATCACAGCAACTGGGATCCCAGAAGTCTGTTCGGTGAGGTCCGCCTGGACGACAAAACAAAAATCATGGCTCTGGCCTTTGAGCTTGGTTTGAAGCTGATGAATTGAATCTTTACACAGCGTGGAACGGAATGTTACGGAGTCCGATATCTGATTACACCTCTGCAGGTAGGCGTATGTACCATCTTCTGCAGCTTCCGGAATGCGCTTGTGTTTAAGATACCCATCGTAATCCCACCCCAGGAAAATTAAAACTCAAAAAAGAAAGGAATCCAAAATGAAAAAGCGACTTTTAAGTTTGGCGCTGATCGCAATTCTTTTGATCGGCCTGCTGGCAGTTCCTGCCAGCGCAGCAAGCCCCAAGGATGTGTTTAATTATCTGGTGTCCTTTGCAAAGAAGGGCACACATTCTCAATCCGTCTGGGCCAACGGCTTCTCTCTGAACGATGATAACACAGTGTTCTACATCGTTGCCTACGACGAAACCAACAAGAAGGTTCAGTGTATCATCACAGACGATTTCGAATCTTATGACGTCTATCTGGAACTGTCCTCCAACACGAAGCTTCCCTATGACGTCTATGCGGACGTAGCTGATGCCACCGGCTCGGTGAAGCTCTACGGCGGTTACAACGGTGCGGCCTACACCAATTTTGCCAGCTATCAGGGCAACCAGAGCTACAAGTCTGACGTACTGGGACTGATCAACAACGTTTTCCCCGCAGTTCTGGAGTTCACCCGGGCTGTCATCTATCAGGGCGGCTACACACTGTCTGATATGGGGCTGACTGCTTACAAAAAGTGCAGCGCCGTCCATTGCTTCAACAGCGGCAAAGTCACCAAGGCTCCCACCTGCGGCGCCACCGGCGTGAAGACCTACACCTGCACGGTCTGCAATAAGACCCAGACAGAAACGATTGCCGCCACCGGGAAGCACACCTGGAGCAAGGAGGGAACTTACGCGCCGAAGCCCACCTGCACCACAGGCGGCAACATGGAATATCGCTGCACCGTCTGCAACGCCACAAAGAAGGAAGCGGTTCCCGCTCTGGGCCACAGTTGGGATAAGGGCGTTACAAGCACCGCTCCAGGCTGCACCACCACCGGAACCAAGCTTTTCACCTGCACCCGCTGCAAGGACACCCGGACTGAGCAGATCCCCGCTCAGGGACACGTCTGGACCCTGACCGAGCGTTTGACGGAGCCCACAGAAGAAAATCCCCATGGTACCGCCCTTTATAGCTGCAAGAATTGCAGCGAAACCAAGCAAGCCAATCTCTGCGCCGGCGAGGTCTTCACGGATATGCCCGCTGATGGCAACTGGGCCCACGCCCCCATCGACTGGGCCTGGCTCAATGGCGTCACCAACGGCACCAGCGATACAAAATTCTCTCCGAATGAATCCTGCACCCGGGCGCAGGTTGTCACCTTCCTGTGGAAGGCCGCAGGCAAGCCTGAGCCCACCTCAACCGAGACTGCCTTCACGGACCTGAACAAAAACAGCTTCTACTACAAGGCCGTCTTGTGGGCCGCGGAACGGGGCATCACCAACGGTACCAGCACGACGACTTTCTCTCCGAATGAATCCTGCACCCGGGCGCAGGTTGTCACCTTCCTTTGGAACGCCGCAGGCAAGCCCCAGCCCAAAACCGAGGAATGCCCCTTTACCGATGTGCAGCAGGGCAGGTTCTATACCTCTGCTGTGCTGTGGGCAAGTGAGAACAACGTGACCAACGGCACCAGCGCTACGATTTTCAGCACCAACGAGACCTGCACCCGTGCACAGGTTGTCACCTTCCTGTACAGAGCTTCTCTGATTCCCGTCGAAGAGCCCACGCCCGAGGAACCCGCGCCCGAAGAGCCCACGCCGGAAGATCCCGCTCCTGAAGAGCCTGCTCCCGAAGAGCCTGCTCCTGAAGAGCCCAGCGATCCGGTGAATCCCTGATTCCGGGCGCATGAGTACTCCGCGCTTGCGGGGCTCGAACTCATAACGATGTAATCCATTCGCGTTAACCGAGAGACAAGTAAAAGCCTCGGAGCTCCCTTGCGGAGCTCCGAGGCTTCTTAACGCAGCACGCTTTTAGCTGCTTTTTTTCTTACCGGAAATCAGGCCGATGCCGGTCAGCAGACAGCCGACCGCCAGGACCACGCTGGAAACAACGGTCAAAACCATATACCGGGTCTTGGGATTCAGCACCCCGCCAACGTTCTCACCAACGGCGACCTGTTTCATCAGGCCGATTGAGAAGACGGTGACGGCCAAGCCGAAAATTGCAAAGACAATTCCGTAGACAACAAAGGCCGTGTTCCGATTCGAAGGCTGGCCGAGGATCCGCGCAATGGCGGGCGCCAGGACAATATTGACCGCTAACTCAACCAGGAAATTCACGCCCACCATCCCGACGATGACGTAGGTCCAGGCGTTGTGATAGCCCTGCGCCGTTCCCCAGCCGATAATGGTATCCCAGAAAAAAAGCCGGGTGCCCAGCAGGAAGATGCCGGTATTGACGGCAGGGCAAATCAGCGCGGCCAAAATGACGGCGGCGTACTGATTCACATGGGAAATCAGCTTGTAGACCACACCGGCGCACAGGCCCGCCATCACACCCTTGACGATCACGGTAGCCAGGGTGCCGAACACGCTGATGCTCATAAAAGCGGCGGCATCGCCGGAAAGCAAAATGACAAGCGCATTGATAAGCCCAAGCCAGGCACCGGTCAGGGGCCCGATCAGGGCTGCCCCAATGACAATGGGAACCAGCGCAAGATTAATGGAGAAGGGGCCGAAGTGAATGGCCGAGCCAAGAAGCTGCAGCACAATCACCAGCGCAGTCAGCATGGCGCCGAGGGTCAAAAAGCGGACCCTGTTCTCCCGGCCCTGGCAGTCGGAAACGGAAGCAGATAAACAACTCATTTTTATTCCTTTCTGCTGCTGTTTCGCCCTTATGTCGAATACAGCGCACAAGAAATATAGCACATTCTTTTTTGTTTGTAAAGGGGGAAATTTGGCAGCAGGGAAAAATTGCGGTTTTAAGCGTGAAATTTTCCGGCAACCCTCCGGCCAGCCCCAGGAAGGCCGCCCTGCAATCATGGGCCTACGCTGTCTTTCCCGCAGCTTAAAGCCCAGCGTCGGCCTCAAGAGCGTGCGTATGTCCCTCTTTGGAGCCGCTGCGGTAGGCCTGCACCACGCGCTCCACGATTTGGCTCCAACTGACAGGAATGGTCTGCTTTGCCTTCTGCCCCACCGCCAAACGACCGGCAGGGTCCGAAAAGATTTCCAAAATGCGCCGCTCCATGGCCTCAGCCTCCGGCACAGCAAGATAACCGTTGACGCCGTCTTCCACCACCTCCGCCGCATTGGAGCCAGCCGCCAGCAAGGACGGTACGGCGGCCAGGGCCGCCTCCCGCAGCACAAGGGGGGCATTGTCGTAGAGGGAGGGGAAGAACATGAGATCGCTGGCCCCATAAATCCCGAACAGCAGCTTTCTGTCCGCAATCTTTCCAAGAAAATGCACCCGGTTTTCCAGGCCCAGTTCTCTGCTGTAGGCCGCAATGGCATGGCCGTGATAGCCCTCCCCTACGACCAGTAGTTCATGCACTTCGCCCCGATCCGCCAGCCGTTTGAGGCTGTCCAGAATCAGGCGCAGATTCTTTTGCCAGATCAACTGCCCCACGAAGAGCAGCAGCGGCCGATCTGTGGGGATGGAAAAGCGTTCCACCGCCGTCTGACGCAGCTCCTCCAGATTCTGGGGCGCCTCTGTGAGATCCACCCCGTTCTCCATCACATGGATCGTGCCGCCATAACCGTAGCTGCGCAGGGTCTGGGCTGTCATGGCGCTGCAGGCCCAGACGTGATCCGCCCGGGAGAAGAAGCGCACCACATACTTGACCATCAGCCTGGCCAGAAGCTTGCTGTGGGTCACGTTTAATGCGTCATCATAGTACTTGCTGTGGAAGGTGGCAAAGACCGGGACGTGATATTTTTTCCCCAACTGCAGGGCAAGGCGGCTGGTCAGGAAGGGCGAATGGGCGTGAATGATGTCTGGCGGCGCAGTCTCGAAGGCCTCCCGCAGCTCTCTGGAGCAGTGGGCAAGGGGGACGTTGGCGGGAAAGCCGGGAAGCTTCACAGAGCTCTGACGATAGACCCGGTAGGGAAGATTTTCGTCTGCCTCAGTTCCCTGCTCCCGGGGGGCGACGACAAATACGTCATGCCCCATCGCCTGCAGGTTGCGGGCATAGGCGTCTACGGTACGGACCACGCCGTCCACATTCGGAAAATAGATGTCGATAAACAGTGCGATTCGCAGAGGGCCGCTGCCGGGCGTGCTGCTTCCCTCTTTTTTGGTTGTATTCATGTTCATTCCTCTGCTGCTTGTAACAGGATCGTTTGCGGGCTTTGTCTACTGAAGAAAGTTCATCACGATGGCCGGCATGGTGCTCAACAGAGACCACAGCGACGGGAACTGGGAACAGTTGTGGCCTGTGTCAGCACCGGGACACATCTCCACCGTCAGGCCGGGAACCCCATAGGGATGCCGGGCATAATTGGCCATACCGGCGCTGGCATCGTAACAGCCCATGCCGTAGCCACATGCCGCCTTTATCGCGCTTGCCAGGGATTTTGAGCGGTTAAGCAGGTACTGGCTGCAGTCGTAATCCGCATAATAAATGTAATTACCGGAATTATGGCAGTCGAGCACCACCTCGAATTTATAACTGGACAGCACATTGATAATCGCCCTGGTTTCCGGCTCGGAGGCCGCGCTGGAGCCGCTCTCCGAGCTCTTTACCCAGTTGGTCGGGAAATTTCTGTTCAGATTGACCCCGCGGGCATTCGTTCTGGCCGCCTGAAGATTGGACGGGTTATTGAGCAGCTTGCTTCGGCCGTCCGGATTGGAGCAGGGAATCATTACAATGCTAAACTTGTCCAGCAGGGTCTTGATCTTGTAGATGCCGATGGAGCCGTTTGTGGCATAGGCATAGGCGTATTCATCCAGAACCTTCAGCAGATAATTCGTAGTAATGGCCTCATTGCCGTGGAGGTTGCCGTTCATAAAAATATAACGGCTGCCCTTGCCCAGCTTGACGACCCGAATCTCTGCGCCGTTGACGGATTTCCCCCCGGAATAGGAGGAAATCAGGCCGGGGTACATGGCTTGAAGCTTATTGATGGTGGAAAGAATCTCTGCATTGGTCAGCATTTTGCTTCCGTCGTAGAATCTCTGGGGCGGGAGCGTTTCCGAGTATTGGTGCCCGCAGCGGGAGCAGGTATAGGTTTTGGTCCAGCTGTTGTAGTCCACGCTGCTTTGATAACTGTGGCCCAGGGCGGACGTAATCACCTTGGCATAATAGCTGCCACATTCGCAGTAGTAGTATTGCAGCCCCGCAGCGGTGCAGCTCGGCTTCGTGATCTCACCTTCCCCATAGACATGGCTGTGATTGCTCAAATACAGGTGGATCCGGGTCAGCACGGTCACGGCCTCCGCCCGGGTCAGATTGTTTTTGGGCTTGACGCAGCCGTCGGGATTGCCCTTCAGCACGCCCTGCAGCTGCAGTTTCAAGATCGCATCCTTTGCATAGAGAGAGATGTCCGCCTCATCGGCAAATTGGAAGGCTTCGGTCAACTCCGGCAGCTCTCCCAGCTCCGGCAGAGCCTCCGCCCGGTAAATCATGGTGGCCATATCCTGCCGTAGGATGTGGTCATTGGGAGAAAAGGTCGTATCTGAGGTTCCGTTGGTAATCTGACTGGAGTAGGCCCAAAGCACCGCCTTTGCATAAAAGCGGTTTTCCGAAACGTCCACGAAGGGATTTTCCGGCAGCGCCTCGGGGTACTGCTCCGACAGCAGTAGCCGCGCCAGCATGGTGACAAACTCTCCGCGGGTCACGGGATCATTGGGCCGGAACATTCCGTTGTCGTCACCGCGAACAATTCCCCTTCGGGAGGCATAGCTGACATCCGCGCAAAACCATTCCGTCGGCCGCACGTCCGGAAAGAAATTCGGCCCAGTCGCAGATGCGGGAACCGCCACAACCCACAGGCTGCAAAGCACAAGCAAAGCTGTGACAGCCCGGCGGGCAAGCCCCGGCACAGAACGATCTTTTCCGGCAGAACCTGCCGGACGTACATTCAACTGCATCATTGAATACCTCCTCTATTTCTTTTTAAGGCAGCTCAAAAACGGCATTCCTTCACCTATCCACAATATAACAAAAAGGACAGGGCAAGTCAAGTCCAAAAGCAGGAAAGTCCCGAAAAAGCGCGAAAGCTACGGCGGGGGTCCTCCGGCGGTCCCTCCTTCTGCCGGGGCGGAGGGCCCCGGTCCTGCGCTCATTTGCAGGATTCCAAATTCAGAATTGCTCCGGCGCGGCGCAATATAGGCAGCTCTCGCTGGGCAATCAATTTACCCAGCGGCGAAGCAGCCCCCCGGGCATACGCGCAAAGGGCGTCCTGATAGCGCAGCTTCAGGGTGGAAAGGTGAAAAGCCTCCCGCTCGTCCCGAGTCAGGCGGGTTTCTCCGAAGGAAAGCGCGCGGCAAAGATAATAATGGTTGAGATTGTGCCGGTGAATCAGATTGTAATAGTCACTGACCAGACCGAGCTTGCAGAGAATTTCAACCTCCGCCCCCAGTTCTTCCCGCAGTTCCCGGCGCAGCGCCTCAGAGAGCTCCTCCCCTGCCTCGACCCCGCCGCCAGAGCTTTCAATCAGCGTAACCCGGCCAAAATCGTCGTCCCGCTGGACCCGGACAAAATAGAACCAGCCCTCGTCGTCCGTCACAATGGCCCGGACAATTCTTCTGTCGTGGTCCGTATAGCTGTAGGGCCACTGGGTATCCGTCAAATTCAGATAAATCTCGCCGTTTTGTTCTCCCCACATTTCATCTCAACTCCATATAACTGTTTTTTGCTCTTGACAATTTCAAAATTCTGGGGTATAAATAATTGTACCCAATTAAATTGAAGAAAGGACTATCAAATATGCAACACTCTTATCAAACCAAGGATGTCTGTTCCATGCAAATCAATTTCGATCTGAACGGCGACGTAGTGCGTAACGTCGTGTTCATCGGCGGCTGCAACGGCAATCTGAAGGCCATTGGAAAGCTCGTTGAGGGCATGACCGTCAGTCAGATCGAAGGCTACCTCAAGGGCAACACCTGCGGCAACAAGAGCACCTCCTGCGCCGACCAGTTGGCGATTGCCGTCCGGCAGGCCTATCAGAGCGCGAATGTGTGACGCCCAACAGCAGGACCGGTACGCAGCACTGCGGCTGGAAAATCAGCTCTGCTTTCCCCTCTACGCCGCCTCCCGGGAGATCATCCGGCAATACCGTCCCAGTCTGGAGGCCCTCGACCTCACCTACACCCAGTATATCACCATGCTGGTGCTGTGGGAGGTCGGGGAAATCAACGTCAAGCATCTTGGACAGCGTCTTTATCTCGACAGCGGCACCCTCACCCCCCTTCTCAAAAGTCTGGAGGCCAAGGGTTATGTAATAAGAACCCGCAGCGAGGCAGACGAACGGGTGGTTCTGGTCCAACTGACGGCAACAGGAAAACAGCTTCAGGAAAAAGCCCTGAGCGTTCCGACCCGGATGCAAAGCTGTGTCAAACTCAGCAAGGAGGAAGCAGCCCTGCTCTATCAGCTTTTATACAAGCTCCTTTCTGAGCCCCTTTGACGAAACGAAGGCCCGCCGCAGTGCAGCGAGCCTTCGTTTTTATTCAGGCAGATAGTCCCGCATGGCATTTTTAAGCTGCTCCATAAGCTGATTTGCCTCATCCCAGCTTTTTCCGATTGCGGTATAATACAGCTTGATCTTCGGCTCCGTACCGGAGGGACGCAGGATAATCTTGCCCTGCTCCCCCAGCTCCAACGTGAAGACGTTAGACTTCGGCAGGCCGGTCGGCTCTTCCTTGCCGCATTTCAGGCATTTGCGAACGCCCCTCAGATAGTCCACCGTGGCCGTGAGCTTGCAGCCGGCCAGCTCGGTGGGGCAGTTCTCGCGGATCTTGCTCATAAACGCTTTGGAGATTTCGCCGGCCGAGACACCCTGGAGCTCCACGCTCTGGACGTAGGCGCAATAGCAGCCAAACTGACGGTATAGAGCGTCCATATAGTCCGCGAGATTCATACCGTTTTCCTTGGCGTAGGCGGCAGCCTCGCAGACCAGCATGGTGGCCACGACGGCATCCTTGTCTCTGGCATAGCTGCCTTTGAGGTAGCCGCAGCTCTCCTCGAAGCCGAAGACAAAGCGGTCCTCCTGACCGAGGCCCTCCAGACGGAGAATCTCTCCTCCGATATACGTGAAGCCCGTCAGGACGTTATACATGCAGACCCCGTAGTGTTCCGCGATCCGATCGGCCAGCGGAGTGGAGACAATCGACTTGATGACCTCCGCACCGGCGGGCAGATCTCCTCGCTCGGAGCGAACCCGCAGAATATAGTCCAGCAGCACGCAGCCCAGCTCGTTCCCGCTGAGCTTGCAGAAGCCCCCGGCAACCGGGACTGCCACCGCAACCCGGTCTGCATCCGGGTCGGTGCCGATAATCAGGTCGGGATGCAGCTTCTGCGCCAGCTTGTAGCTCTCGTTTAGCGCAGCGTCTGTCTCGGGATTGGGATAGGTGCAGGTTTTGAAGTCGCCGTCGGGCTTCTCCTGGCTTGTTACAATCTCAGCCTGCAGGCCGATCCGGCGGAAGAGCTCCCGCACGGGCTTGTTGCCGGTGCCGCACAGAGGCGTGTAGAGAATCCGCAGCCCGGAGGCCTTCACCCGCTCCAGATTCAGCCCTTCCTGCATCACCCGATCACAGTAGTCCTCCCAGACAGAGGCAGGTATATCCTCGATTCTGCCCTCGGTTTTGAGCTGATCGAAGCTCTTTTCCGGCAGCAGAAAATAGGGCGTATTTTGAATCTCACGGTAGACGATGGCAGCCGGCTCATCTGTCATCTGGCACCCGTCCTCGCCGTAGCATTTAATGCCGTTGTACATTCCCGCATTGTGGGATGCGGTGACCATGATGCCGCAGCCGCACTTTAGCTTGCGCACAGCATAAGAGAGCATGGGGGTGGGCGCCAGCTCGTGATAAATCAGAACCTGTATTCCGCTTTCCGCCAGCGCAGCCCCGCAGATTTCGGCATACTGTCTGGAATTGTGGCGGCTGTCATAGCCAATGGCGCAGCGCTTGGGAAGCCGGGTTCCATTGAGCCACTTTGCAATCCCCTGGGCGGTGCGGCGAACCGTAAACTCATTGAGGCGGTTACAACCCAGTCCCATAATACCGCGAATCCCGGCCGTGCCGAAGGCAAGCTCGGAACCGAAGCATTCCCGCAGGGCCAGACTGTTGCCCTCCATGCTTTGAAGCATATCCCGATAAGAGACCGGCGCGTGCTCCAGCCAATATTTGTACGCAGACAGATAATCCATAGTATCCTCCCTTGTCAGGCTCGGCGCCGTTTTCTTATTCGGCGTTCTTCTTTTGCGTGGAATCCGAAGCGGGGCTTGCGGATTTGCTCTGGGTGTTGACGAGTGAATTGAACTTCTCTCGGGAGGCCTTTACCTGATCCAGGGCTTCCGTAATGGCCTGCTCCGTCTGACGCAGGGAATCGTCAACAAAATTATTGGTCAGATTCTTCAGCTCACGGATCTTCTCCTGGGCGGTCTGAACCATGACGTTTGCCTCCTGCTGGGCCTGGCGGGTAATCTCGCTTTCGTCAATCAGCTTCCGGGCCTTCGCCTGGGCCTGCTTCAGGATTGATTCAGCTTCCCGCTTTGCGTTGTTGATGACTTCGCCTCTGGATTCGACGATGGTTTTCGCCTGCTTGATTTCACCCGGAAGCTGGTTGCTCATCTCATCCAAAAGATCCAGCACACTGTCCCGATCCAGAATGCACTTATCCGCGCTCAGGGGAAGATTGCGGGCCTCCTGTACCATCTCATATAGCTTATTGATGACATCTTCGATTCCGTGTTCATTCATAGGTGATTCCTCCTGTTTTTGTCTTATACCGAATTTCCGGCCCGGTAGAGGGTAATGCCTGTCTTGCCATAGCGATACGCTCTTGAGCTGCGAAAGCCGGTATAGGAATCCGGGAGAGACTTCTCCACCGGTCGTTCACAGAGTATTATACCATTTGTTGTCAAGATGTCAATTTCAGAAATCCGTTTCAAAGCATTTTCCAGAAATTTTTCCCGATACGGCGGGTCTAAAAAGATCAAATCAAAGCGGGTCCGGCAGCAGTTCAAATAATCCATATAATCCGAACAGACGAGCTCCGCCTGCGCCTGCAGCCTGGTTTTTTCCAGATTCTGCCGAATGACGGCGATGGATTCCTTACTCTGATCCACGATGACCGCGTGGGCTGCGCCCCGGCTGAGGGCTTCAATGGCAAGCTGTCCGCTGCCGCCGAAGAGATCCAGCACGCGGCGGCCCTCAAGTTCGAACTGTAAAATATTGAACATCGCTTCCTTCACCCGATCCGAGGTGGGTCTGGTATCCTGTCCCTCCCGGCTCAGCAGCGGGACGGAGCGGGCGCTTCCGGCAATCACTCTCATCGCACGTCCTCCTGATGAAAAAAAGAATACACCGCCATTGCCGCATCCTTCGTTAAGACAGACTGCAGCTCCTGCAAAGAGGCCGCCTTCACGGCCGTTACAGTCTTAAAGCGTTTGAGCAGCTCTGCTCTGCGCTTTTCCCCGATTCCGGGAATTTGGTCCAGCAGACTGCCCTTCACCCGGCGGCTGCGAAGCTTGCGGTTGTAGGTAATGGCAAATCTGTGGGTTTCCTCCTGAATGCTTCCGATCAGAGCGAAGACGCTCTGCTGGGCCGAAATACCAATTTCCTCTCCCTCCGGGCTCACCAACGCCCGGGTCCGGTGGCGATCATCCTTGACCATACCGTAAATCGGGATGTGAATGCCCATGGGCTCGAGCTCCTGCAGCACGGTTCTGGCGTGGTTGAGGCCCCCGTCAATCAGGAGCAGATCCGGTGCAATTTCAAAGCCCTTATCCCCTGCCAAAAAGTGGGCGAAGCGCCGGCGCAGCACCTGCCGCATGGAGGCGTAATCGTCCTGGTTGTCCAGTTCCTCCAGCTTGAAGTGGCGGTAGGCCGTTTTCAGGGGCCTGCCATCGCTGAAAACCACCATGGAGGCCACAATGTCCGTCCCGGACAAATTGGAAATATCGTAGGCTTCGATGCGGCGCGGAGGCTGCTCCGTGCCCAGCATCTGCTGCAGCAGTCTCGTTGTCCCCCGCTGCTTCTCCTCCCGGGTGGTAATCCGTTCCGCTTCCTCCCGTGCATTTTTTTTCGCCAGCTCCGCAAGCCTTGCGTTGTCCCCCCGTTGGGGAAGCCGGATCCGGATTCTTTTTTGAAATCTCTGGGTCAGAAGGGCTTCAAACAGTTCCGCGTCCTCGATCTCACAGGGCAGAAGAATCTGCTTCGGCGCCGCCCCCCGGGAGAGATAGTACTGCTTCATCAGGGCGGAAACGGCCTCCGGCACATCCTCTGTCCTCGGCAGGATCTCATAGTCCTTGTCCAACAGATTGCCGTCTACATAGTGCAGCACCGCAAAGCAGGCCTTCGCCTCCGTCTGGGCGAAGCCAATGGCGTCGGTATCCGCCATTCTGCCCGCCGTAACCAGTTGCTTCAGCCCGAGGGCTTCAATGGCGTTCATCCTGTCCCGAAGCTGGGCCGCCCGTTCAAAGGCAAGCTCCTCCGATGCCCGAAGCATCTGCTCCCGAAGCTGGGCCGCTACAGGCTTGTAATTGCCGCCCAGCAGGCTGCATACCTGCCGGATTCGCTCCTGATAGTCGGCCTGATCCGGTGTGCCCCGGCACCAGCCCTCACAGTTTCCCATCTGATAGTTCAGGCAGACCCGATCCCGGCCGATGTCCCGGGGAAACTGCTTGCCGCATCCGGGCAGTTTGAAGGTCTGCCGCAGCGTGTCGATCACCTTCTGGGTCAAATAACGGCCCCCGTAGGGCCCGAAGTAGCTTGCACCGTCCTCCACCACCCTTGCGGCAATGCTCATCACCGGATAGGGCTGCGTCAAATTCATCCGCAGGTAGGGATAGCCCTTGTCATCCTTCAGCAGGATGTTGTACTTGGGCAGATAGCGCTTAATCAGGCTGCATTCCAGCACCAGCGCTTCAAACTCCGATGCGGCGATAATCACATCAAAATGGTCGATCTTCGACACCATAAGCCGGGTTTTCGGCGTGTGGCCGGCAGATTCAATGAAATACTGGCTGACGCGGTTCTTAAGCTTTTTCGCCTTGCCGACGTAGATCACTTCGTTATCCCTGCTCTGCATCAGATAAACCCCCGGCGCCAGGGGCAGGGACAGGGCTTTTTCTTTCAGCTCCGCCTTCGTCACACCATCACCTCCCAGGTAGAACTTGCCCCAAAGACCTCAGCGGCCTTTGGGGCATTTTGCATCAGGAAAGGTCTACCTTAAGCATATCTGCAAGCTCTTTCACAGCTTCATTTTCATCCGGACCCTCAGCGGTGATTGTCAACTCAGTTCCGGTGACGACAGCCATGGATAAAACTCCCAGGAAGCTTTTGGCGTTGATCTTTCGCTCCTCGGACTCAATCCAGATACTGGATTTGAAGTCGTTCGCCTTCTGGATGAACAGGGCAGCCTGCCGCTTGTGCAAGCCGGAAGGACATGTAACAGTTGTTGTAAGTTGTTGCATTCTTCTCACCTCATTAATCCTGAATAAATTTTTATCAATCATACTGACAATATACACTCAAGCAGAGAAAAAGTCAAGAGAAAAACTAAAAAATATGTAAAATCCTGTCGCTCTCTTGAAGCTTCCCAGAGGCCCTTTCCTTCCTCATGAGCAGCCTCAGGCGAGCTCTGCAATCGTGACGCCGTCTTCGCCCTCCCCGTAGACCCCCAGGCGGAATTTTTTGACGTGCTTGTTGTGTCGAAGCTCCTCGTGGACAGTTTTCCGCAGTACGCCGGTACCCTTACCGTGAATGATTCGAACCTGACTGAGATTGGCCATGAAGGCATTGTCGAGGAACTGTGTCAGCACCGCGGCCGCCTCCAGCGCATCCATGCCCCGCAGATCCAGCTCCGGTGACTGGGCGACATTTTTGAATTCCTTCCGGGTCTTGTCGATAAAGCGCTGAACCTGGTTCTGCTCCTGCTCCAGCAGATAGACCTCGTCGGGCTTGACATTGACCTTCATAATGCCCGCCTGCAGCTGATAGCTGCCGTCCTTGTTGATGGCGAGAACGGTGGCTTTCGTGCCCAGCTTCAGCAGTTCTACCGTATCGCCCACGCAGACCTCCCGGCTCGGCGCGGGACGGGTCACAGCCGCCTTTTGGGGCGCCAGCTTGCTCTGCGCCTCATTGAGCTGACGGCGCAGCTCCGCCTGTCTGGCGTTGACGCCCTGGACATCACCGCTGTCCTTCATCTGCTTGCGAAGGGCCTTCAATTCCTCGTAGACCCCATTGGCCGTGCGTCTGGCTTCTTCCAGAATCTGCTGGGCTTCCTGCCTGGCCCGCTGCTCCGCCTTTTCCTTTTCCTTCTTTATCTGGGCGTAGTATTCCTCAGATTTCTGTTGGATTTTCAGGGTTTCCCGCTGCATGGCTTCGGCCTCCATCCGGGCCGTCTCCATCTGCTGGCGCTGCTGCTCCAGTTGATCCAGAACCTCCTCGAAGTCCAGATCATTCTGGCTGACGGTGTTGCGGGCAGCGGTAATAATCTCCTCCGGCAGACCGAGCCGTCTGGAAATTGCAATGGCGTTGGACTTGCCGGGAATTCCGATCAGCAGACGGTAGGTGGGCTTGAGGGTCTCCACATCAAATTCGCAGGCTGCGTTGATGACGCCCTCGTTTCGCATGGCGTAGACCTTGAGTTCGGCGTAGTGGGTTGTGGCGGCCACGCGGCTGCCGCGGCTGCGGCAGAACTCGATCAGGGCAATGGCCAGCGCCGCGCCCTCGGCGGGGTCGGTTCCGGCCCCCAGCTCGTCGAAGAGCACCAGAGATTCCTCGTTGCACTGCTCCACCACCTGGACAATGTTCCGCATATGGGCAGAGAAGGTGGATAGGCTCTGCTCAATGCTCTGCTCGTCGCCGATGTCCGCCAGCACCTGCTGAAAGACGGAAATCTTGCTGCCGTCGTCGGCAGGGATGTGCAGACCGCACTCCGCCATCAGGGTCAGAAGGCCAATGGTTTTGATGGTGACGGTCTTGCCGCCGGTATTTGGGCCGGTGATAATGAGCGTGTCGAAGTCCTTGCCCAGGCGCACCGAAATCGGTACCACCGTCTTGGCGTCGATCAGAGGATGCCGCGCCCGAATCAGCTCAAGCCGTCCGTCCTCCCGAATCTCCGGGGCGCAGGCCTTCATGCGGAAGGAGAGCTTTGCCCGGGCAAAAATGACGTCCAGCTCCACCAGCAGGCTGTAGTCCTGTGCAATCGTCTCCCGGTGCTTGGCAGCCTCGGCGGAAAGCTCCGCCAAAATCCGTTCAATTTCTTTTTTCTCCCGCATCAGCAGCTCTCGCAGGGCGTTGTTGGCGTTGACGGAGGACATGGGCTCAATGAAGAAGGTGGAGCCGCTGGAACTCACGTCGTGAATCAGGCCGGGAACCTCATGTTTGAACTCCGCCTTGACGGGAACCACATAGCGGTCCTGCCGCAGGGTGATAATCGGGTCCCGCAGAAACTTGGCGTAGGTCGGGGAGCTGATCATTTTTTGCAGGCTTTCCTTGATCTTCGCGCTCTGAACTCGCATATGACGGCGAATATCCGCCAGCTCCGAGCTGGCGGCGTCTGCAATCTCTTCCTCTGAGATGATCGCCCCCGAGATCCGCTCCTCTAAGTACCGGTTCGGGGTCAGGGCCGCAAACATCCAGTCCATTGCGGTGTTGGCGCAGGCGCCGTCGTAATACTCCTTTGCGCTTCTGGCGCAGCGCAGCACCCCGGCGATTTGCAGCAGCTCCTTGGGGTTCAGACAGCCGCCCCGGTCCGCCCGGTCCAGACTGGGCCGGACGTCCTGCACGTCCTGAAAGGCCGGCGTCGAGCGCAGATCAATCAGCCGGCAGGCATCTGTCGTCTGTTGCTGAAGGGCCAGCACTTCCTCCCGGTCCGTGTTGGGAACAAGGCCGGCGCAGCGTTCCTTGGCCTCTGTGCTGATCGCGCACTGGGACAGCTGTTCCAGCACCCGGCCCAGCTCTAACTTTTGCAGGGATTTTTCATATAATTCTGTCATAGTGTTTCTCCATATTGCAAGAGAGACTTGTAAAAGTCCAGGGTGGAAAAGCGGTGCTCCAGTTGGGTCATCAAATAGGCCTCCGTGACGGAGCCGAGGGCCTGCAGGGCCTCTTCCTCCAGCCGGAAGGAAAACAGCTTTTTCGGCTCGCACCAGACGATGAAGCGCATGGCCTGCAGCATTCCGGCAGACAGCGGCATTCGGATTCCGCTCTCCTCCGTTTTACAGCCTGCACAGGAAGCCGCCCCGCAGGACAGATCGAAGCGATCCGGCTCCGGGCTCCCGCAGCGGCGGCAGGCCGTGAGCTCCGGGGCAAAGCCCGCCAGGCAGGCCAGTCGCAGCTCAAAGGCTGCCTTGACCAGGGCTGGCTGCCGCTGCAAATGGCTCAGGGCATACAGAGCGTTGCACAGCAGGGACAGCAGCTCCGGATTCGGCGCATCCTCCTGGGCGACAACTCCCGCCGCCTGGGCAAAGTAAGAACCGAGGGACAGCAACTCAATGCTGCATCGGAGCAGACGGAACTGCTCAACGGACTGGGCCTCCTGCACCGTGAGCTTCCCGCCGTACTCTGCAAGGGTAAATTCTGAAAGGGTCAGCAGCTGGCAGGCACTCTTGATGGGGGATCTGCCCCGCCGCACGCCCCTGGCCTTAACGGTGAGCAGCCCCCTGTCCCTGGAAAGAATCTCCAGCAGCTTGTCCGCCTCGTTGATCTCCACTTCCCGCAGCACGACGCCCTCTGTCTTGATAAACATAGTCTCTCCGTTGTAAAAATTCGTTGTTCCCGGGCAGGACCTCAAGGGCCTGCCGGTATTGCAGATAGAGTTCCGGATCCCCGGATCGTTCAAATGCCTTCCACAGCATAATCGGGTCATGCATGGCTTCTGCCTCCCATTCTTCGGATGAGATTAGGGTTTGCAGGCAGAGGCCGAATTATACCTCATTGCTCGGTATATCCAAAATTGCGGATCATAAAATCGCTGTCGCGCCAGTTCTCCTTGACCTTGATCCAGGTTTGAAGATAGACCTTCGCGCCCATGAAGCGTTCGCAGTCCGCCCGCGCCTGGGTGCTGATTTTTTTGAGCATCTGGCCGCCCTTGCCGATAATAATCCCCTTGTGGCTGGCTTTTTCACAGTAGATCGTGGCCTCGATGTCGATTACACCCGTATCCCGCTCCGAAAAGCGGGTGATTTCCACGGCAGTGCCGTGGGGAATTTCCTTCTCTAAATTCCAGAGCATTTTCTCCCGGATGATCTCCGCAATCACCTGACGCTCCGGCTGATCGGAGCTCATCCCCTCCGGGAAGAACCAGTGGGATTCCACGGCGTAGGCTTCGCAGCTCTTGAGCAGCTCCTCTACCCCCTCCTTCGTTTTGGCGGAAATGGGGATGTAGGCGTCGAAGTCAAAGACCTTGCGATAGGCGGCGATGACCTCCAGCAGCTTGTCCTTCTCCTCCAGCGCGTCGATCTTGTTGATGACCAGAACGGCCGGAACCCGCCGCTGCCGGAACTGTTCAATCAGGGCCTGCTCCTGGGGACCGAGGCTGGGGATCGGCTCCACCAGCAGCAGCGCCAGATCCACGTCGGAGACGGATTCCTCCACCACGGAAATCATATAGTCTCCGAGCTTGGTCCGGGGGCGGTGGAAGCCCGGGGTGTCCATAAAGACGAATTGGGTGCTGCCTCGGTTGAGAATGCCGCAAATACGATTGCGGGTGGTCTGGGGCTTATTGGAAACAATGGCCACCTTTTCTCCGACAATGGTATTGGTCAGGGTGGACTTGCCCACATTGGGGCGGCCGCAGATGGCGATCATGGCAGTTTTTGTACTCATGTATGTTCTCCTTTTGTGTCGCTCCGGCGGGGATGCCCGCCCTGCGCTTAGCGTTCGAGCTCTATGGCGGCGCAGATGGCCTCCTCCCGGGCCCGCATCTGCTGTTTCATGGGGCCCTCGTCCACATGGTCGTAGCCCAGCAGATGCAGAATCGAGTGAATGGTCAGATAGCCCAGCTCTCGCTTTGTGCTGTGGCCGAATTCCTTCGCCTGGGCCTCGGCCTTTTCATAGGAAATGGCCATGTCCCCCAGAGGCAGCAGCCCGGTTTCCGGATCCAGATACTCGCTCAGATCCCGGGGCAGCTTCCCCGGCTCAAACTGAAACGCGGGGAAGGAAAGCACATCCGTTTCCCGGTCGATGCCCCGATAGGCCTTGTTGATGGCCCGGATGGTCTGATTGTCCGCCACCAGTACGTTGATTTCGCAGGGGGCGGGAAGCTGCTCTGCCTCCAGAGCGGCCTCAATACATTTTTTCAGGTGCAGCCAAAGGGGCAGACGGCGCACGCCCTTTTGGGTCTGAAAGCTGATGACGATGTTATGCTTCATGGTCTTTATCTCTTTCGGTAGTTTTTCGCAGGCTGCTTTTTCTCCTGGGTCTGCTTCGCGTTCTCGAATTTGTCGTAGGCGGCAACAATGCTCTGCACCAGGGCGTGGCGTACCACGTCGGAGGGGTTGAGCTTGCAAATGGCAATGTCCTGAATATTTTCCAGTACCTTCAACGCCTCTTTCAGGCCGCTGGTCTTGTCGCTGGGCAGGTCAATCTGGGTCACGTCGCCGGTGATGACAATTTTGGAGCCGAAGCCCAGTCGGGTCAGGAACATCTTCATCTGCTCGCGGGTGGTGTTCTGGGCCTCGTCAAGAATGATGAAGCTGTCGTCCAGGGTTCTGCCGCGCATATAAGCCAGCGGAGCCACCTCGATATTGCCCTTTTCCAGATATTTCTGATAGGTTTCCGGCCCCAGCATATCGAATAAGGCGTCGTAAAGAGGGCGCAGATAGGGGTCCACCTTGTTTTGCAGATCCCCGGGCAGGAAGCCCAGCCGCTCTCCGGCCTCTACCGCAGGCCGGGTCAGGATGATGCGGTTGACGGACTTCTCCCGGAAGGCGGCCACGGCGGCGGACACAGCCAGATAGGTCTTGCCCGTACCGGCAGGGCCGACGCCGATGGTAATGGTATTTTGCATAATGGCCTTCATATAGCGCTGTTGGCCCAAAGTCTTAGCCTTAATGGGCTTGCCCTTCGCCGTGATGCAGACCACATCCTTTGCCATCTCCCCGATCTGACTTTCATTGCCGCTGCGGACCAGATCAATCAGATAGCGCACCTTCTGCTCGTCAATGATTTCCCCCTTCGCGGCCAGAGACAGCAGGCCTTCAATCGCTTTTCCGGCCTTTTGCACCGCCTCTTCCTCTCCCATGACCTTGAGCTCAGTGCCCCGGTTGGTCACATGCACATCGAAGGTCTGCTCAATGCGCTTGATATTTTCGTCAAAATTTCCGAACACACTGATAATCTGTTCGATTCTCTCTGCGTTAATGCTTTTCTCCATCTATGGATTCCTCCTCGTATTTCTCGGCGGGAACCGCTCTGGAAATCAATTCACAGCAGTTAAAGGTTCCCTGCATCCGAAAACTGTTTTCTTTTGTGACAAACTGTGTGGATGCTCGCTGAATGGTTCCCGCCACGAGCTGCATCTCAATCAATCTGTTTGTCTCTGCCGTCAGGCGGCGCAGCGCCTCGTCCGCCTCAAGCTTCACCGGCACAAGCTCATATTCCCGAAGCCATTGTGTCTCCAGGCAGAGCGGCAGCTCATATCCGCCGGGAAGCGTCCACACTCTCGTCTGTACCATTCTATCACACATTGCACCAAAAATGCTACTGTTTCCTGATATTTTTTCCCGTTTTCTTTGAAAAATAACAGTTTGGCAGCGCTCCACCCGTCCGGTATAGCGTTTTTGGAGCAATTCCGCAGGACAAATTGTCTCGATCTGCCGAGCCGTGTCGGCATAGACCTCCCCGGCCGCCCGCATGAACTGGATATGGGTGGTCCACTCCGCGATTCCGGAGATCAGCAGGCTCCCGGTCTCCACGCTGTCCCCCGGGGCCACCATTGCCACGCCGTCGGCAACTTCAAGCCTTCGGATGATTCCCGGCCGCGCTGCAATGACGTTGTAGATTCCGGCAGTTTCCTCGGGCTTGACTTCCGGCTTGCGCTCCGCCGTAAGAACTGTCACAATGCCCCCCTCCCGGTTTACAGCCAGCCAGCGCAGCTCCGGAATACGGTTGAGCAGACGATTTTTGAGATCCTCGGAATTGATGGACATTCCCACCGTGCCGAAGCGCACGCCCTCCTCCTGCAGCGCATGGAGAATCACGGCGTCGGGCACCGTCTCGTTGCCCCGAACCCGGAAAAACCACACAAAGGACTGCAAAAAAATCGCCAGCGCCACGCTGAGCAGGGTTCCCCCCACCAGAACCGGACGCCGCCGCAGACGGCGCAGCAGGGTCGGAAAGCCCCTTTCCGCCAAAACGCGGAGCGTCGTCTGGGCTCTGGCGGCCTCCCGCCTGGCGTCGGCCAGATCGGAACGAAAAATTTTGCAGCGGGAACACAGCGCCTCCTGTCGGCGGTAGTCCCAGAAGGCAATTTCCGCCTGGGTCCAGCGGTTCAGGCAGCGTTCCGGCGAGGCACCGGAAAGTTCCACCAGCAGACTTCCCCGTAAATATCGCATCATACTGTCTCTCCATATTCAATCTTACAAATTGTCCCATGCAGGGTCAGACGCTCCCGGTTCATCCGAAAGATCGTCAGCTCCCTTCCCCGGACCGTAATCGGGCCGATGGCGCTGGCCACACGGACCTCTGCCGGGTCATAGGCAATAATCCCCCGGTGGGAAAGAATCACCGCCTCGCAGCTTCCCTTCAGCTCCACCACGGGAACCCCGGTCAGAATTTCCCCCGGAAAGTCAGCGGAGGACAATAAGGCCTGTGCAACGATTCTGCTTCGTTTCATGGTACACACCTCCGGAAAAACTGATGCAGTATATGCAAGCCGGCCTCCCCACTTGCATAAGCTTCTTCCACAGGAGGCGATCACTGTGCCGCAAAAAATCAGCACTCGTTCCATACTCTCCCTGTTTGGGGGAATTCTTTTGTTTCTGCTCTTCCCCGCCGCGGCCGCGGCAGGCCTGCAAAGCGGGCTTCAATTATGCGCCACGGTGCTGATTCCCTCTCTGTTCCCCCTCAGCGTTCTGTCGGGCTGTCTGATCCGCATGGGCGGGGCAGACTGTTTCCGGGGTCGGATGGGCGCCTGGCTCGGCCGACTGTTTCGCTGCTCCGGGGCCGGGACAGCCGCCCTCTGTCTGGGGCTGCTGGGGGGCTACCCGCTGGGGGCCATGATCCTCTCGGAGCTCTGCCGCAGCGGCAGGCTTTCCCGGCAGCAGGCGGCCCATGCCGCCG
>JAGAEW010000003.1 GCA_017612935.1 Oscillospiraceae bacterium | reverse complement strand
TGGGGTTCCCCGATTTCTGTGTCGGAAGCTGGTATCATTTTTGATCTACCCGATAAAATCCCACACCGGCGGCAGGTCCGTGGTGTGGGAAGAATGGCCTGGGACTGCGCTTGCGCTCAACTGTGCTTGGAGAGCTGATAGAGCAGGTCGGCGGTCTGCTGCCGGGTCAAAAGAGAATCCGGGGCGTCGGTCAGGGCGGCGGGGAGGGCTTCCTCGCTGCCGCTGACTTTGGCTGTCAGAAGAACTGCGTCCCGGGCGGTGATGGGCTCGTTGGGGTGGAAGCATAGGCCGGCGGGAGTTTGCTCCCCCTCTGCCAGCCCCCGACGCATAGCAGAGGCCAGGTAGGGCCGCAGCCAGGCGGCGGCCTCCGCTTCGTCGCAGAAGCCGGAGGTTTGCAGACCGATTTCCGGCTCAATGCCCTCCAGCTCCATGACCATAGCCAGGAACTCACCGCGGCTTACAGTCCGATCCGGGCCAAAGCTCAGTCGGTCGGAGATTAACTCCCCGCCAAACAGTCCGGTTTCCCGGAGCCAGAGGGCAGTAAACTGGGCATCCCGGTCCAGGTCCGCAAAGGTCTGGGCGTCGGTGGGCTTGCGGATCGTCACCCGCACTGTCGCCGGAGCGGAGACATTCCCTGCCTCGTCTCTGACGGTGAAAGTAAAGCTGTCTTCCCCAACTTTGTTTTTCTTTGGCGTGTAGGTGTAGCTGCCGTCAGAATTCAGCTCCACGCTTCCCCGGCGGGGATGATTTTCCAAGCGGAAACTCAGCGCGCCGTCGTCGTCATTGGTGGCTCGCAGGATGCCGCTGTTGGGCAGATTGCGCCAGGTCTCCAACTCACCGGCTTCCGCAACGGGGGCGTTGTCCTCCGTCTGTTCCAGGTGAAAGGTCAGGACTGTCTCCTCGCCGATCTTACCGGATACCACAGGCAGATAGCGCACCACGGCTTCGCCACCGGCGTGGGGCTCCACCAGAATCCGGGCGAGCTCAGAGCGGGGGATTACATCCCCCGCCCGCAGGCTTCGACTTCCAAGGCGAAGCTCTGCACGGCTCTGGGTGGGGGGACTGAGCAGATAGACTCCGTCCAGATTGCTCTTTTCAGCCAGCTCCTCCTGAGAGAAGCAATAGATTCCCTGTTCCGGAGTGGTTCCGTCTGTGGTGACGTCCGCCGCCGCAGGGAACACACAGCATCCGCAAATCAGCAGAACGGAGAACAGCATACATACTTTGCGTTTCAAGAAAACGACCTCCTTTTCTCATTGTCAGAGATAGTTTTTGCGAATCATGGAAAAGTATGCGAAAAAGCTGCCCGGAATTTGAATCCGGACAGCGATTTTAATATGGCGATCAATAGCGCGGCTGAATGTAGAGGGATTTCGTCTCGGGGTTGGGTCGCATATGGATTCCGGAGATGATTCCCATGGTCAGATACAGCGTGATGATGGAGGAGCCACCGTAGCTGATAAAGGGCAGCGTCAAGCCGATGACCGGGAAGACACCGATACACATCCCCACGTTAATCAGAATTTGAAAGATCAGCGTTGCCGCCAGACCGAAGCAAATCAGACGGTTCATATAATTCGGCGTTTTCAGGCCCACATGGATGCAGCGTACCACGATGGCCGTCAGCAGCAGCAGGGCAAACAGACAGCCTAAAATGCCCAACTCCTCTCCGACGGCGGAAAAGATGAAGTCTGTATGCTGGGCGGCAATGGCGTGATTCTGGAGCATGGAACCGTGGAAAAGACCCTGCCCCGAAATCCCGCCGCCGGAGAGCATCGCGACAGAGCGGTTGGTGTCCCACCGGATTCCGGTTCCCTCGGGGTCGATGCTGGGATCAAAAAACATCAGAATGCGTTGCTTCTGATATCCCTGCACAAAATACTTCCAAAGCAGAGGGAAGGCCGCGGCTGCCAGAATAAGGCCCACAAGGAACCACCAACTGCGGACGCCTCCCACATAGGCGACAGCCAGAAAAATAAACAGGAACACAATGGCAGAGCCGGCATCCTTGGAGAGCACAAAAATCAAGCCCATCATCAACAGGGTTTGGGCGACAATGGTTGTCACGGATTTTACCGCGGAAAGACGATTGCGGTTGATGCTCATGGTTTTGGCCAGACAGATGACAAAGGTGATTTTACAGAACTCAGCCGGCTGAATCTTGACTGGGAAATAGGGAAGCTGCAGCCAGGCACGGTTGCCGGTGTTGTCCTCGACGCCCCAAATCAGCAGCAGCAGGAGAAACATGGCGTTGAACACCAGCAAAAGCTGGCGGTGCTCCGCCAGAAGCTCGATGTCCAGCAGAGATATGGAAATGTAGAGCGCTACGCCAAGAATCAGGGAAACGCTCTGAACAATCAAAAACCGCTGAGAGCCGCTGTATCGGGTCGCACTGGCAATCATTACAATGCCGAACAGTGTCGTAATCACACATAAAAACAGCAGGAGCAGATCCCCCCGCCGATAGAATTCCGTAATGCCGTTCCACAGTTTTCGCACGGCCGTCCCTCCTTCTGCTTCGGGTTCCGTGACATTATACCATCTTTTTCAGGCAGTGTAAAGCGAAAAGTTCCGGACGCAGTGGGCGCGGCATGGGAGAATTGCCCAAAAAGACTGTGGATTTTAGGGAGGGGACGTGTTATAATAGGGAGCGGGCTGCGAAGCTGCCCCGGAGGCAAAGATGAATTATGAATACTTGATCTGCCCCGTTTGCGGCGGGACACTGGCGGAGGCGGGACGGGCCTTGCGCTGCAAACAAGGACACAGCTTTGATTTGGCAAAGGAGGATTATGTCAACCTCCTGACCGGCTCCAAACCGGCGGACGCCATGGGAGACAACAAACAGGCGGCCCGCTTTCGCCGGGACTTTCTGAATCAGGACTACTACAGGCTTCTGCGCGATGGGCTGGCGGCTCGTTTTGCCGGCAGAACCGGGGCGCTGCTGGATCTCTGCTGCGGTGAGGGCTATTACACCGCCGCCCTGGGGGCCTTGCCGGGGCTGCAGGTCTATGGTTTCGATCTTGCCCGGGAGATGGTGCGCCTTGCGGCGAAGCGCCGGGCCGGGCTGACGCTGTTTGTCGCCAATCTGGCTCGAATTCCGGTGAAGGACAGCAGTTTCGACTGGGCCACGCTGCTGTTTGCGCCCTTTCAGGAAAAGGAACTGCTGCGCATTTTGAAGCCCGGTGGGAAATTGACTGTAGCTGTGCCGGGCAGACGGCATCTCTACGGGCTCAAGCAGGCGGTCTATGAGAGGCCCTATGAAAATGACGAGGCTTTGCCCGTTGCAGACAGGCTGCGCCTGTGCGAAACCCAGAAGCTCACGGGGCGAATCCTCCTGCGAAGTCGGGCGGATATTCAGGCCCTGTTTCGTATGACGCCCTATTACTACCGCAGCGCAGCTGCTGACCGGGACAAGCTTGTGCAATACGATACGCTGGAAACGGAAATCGAATTTATATTAGCAGAATATCAAAAGGAGGTTTTCCAATGAATGTCACCGAACGCTTTTTGAAGTATGTCGCCTTTGACACCCAATCCAACGAAAACAGCGAGAGCTGTCCCTCTACCCCGAACCAGAAGCTGCTTGGTGCGGAGCTGGTCCGGGAGATGCAGGCCATTGGAATTTCAGACGCCCACCTGGATGCAGACGGCTATGTTTACGGCTCCGTTCCCGGCACCGTGGAGGGGCCGGTCATCGGCTTGATCGCCCACATGGATACCGCTCCGGACTGCTCCGGCACCAACGTCAAGCCCCGGACCGTACACTATCAGGGCGGAGATTTGGTTATCAACGAGGCGCAAAAGCTTGTCATGCGGCCTGCTGAGTTCCCCAGCCTGGCGCGGAATGTGGGCAAGCACCTGATTGTCACCGACGGGACAACGCTGCTTGGTGCGGACGATAAGGCCGGCGTGGCAGAGATTTTGACGGCAGTGGAGGAGCTTCTGGCGGAGGGCGGCCCCCGGGTTCCTCTTCGGATCGGCTTCACCCCCGACGAAGAGATCGGGCGGGGCGCGGATCGCTTCGATGTGAAGGGCTTCGGCGCGGACTTTGCCTACACCGCCGACGGCGGCACTCTGGGCGAGCTGGAGTATGAGAACTTCAACGCAGCCTCTGCGACGGTCAGCTTCCGAGGGGTTTCCATTCACCCGGGCAGCGCCAAAAACAAGATGGTCAACGCCATGCAGCTTGCGGTGGAATTCCACACCATGCTTCCTGTTCAGGAGCGTCCCGAGCATACGGAGGGATATGAAGGCTTCTCCATGCTCTCCCATATGCAGGGAGGAATCGAAGAGGCGACCCTGCATTATATTATCCGGGATCACGACCGTAGCAAATTCGAGCAGAAGAAGGAACGCTTCCTGCGGACCGCGGACTATCTCAACGAGCGCTACGGGACCGGAAGCGTCAGCGTGAGTCTCAAGGACAGCTATTACAACATGAAAGAAAAGATCCTGCCTGTGATGCATGTGGTGGAGCGGGCCAGAGAGGCCATGAAGGCGGCGGGTATGACGCCGGTGGCTGTGCCCATTCGCGGCGGTACGGACGGCGCCCGTCTGAGCTTCGAGGGGTTGCCCTGTCCGAACCTGTGTACCGGCGGTGAAAACTTCCACGGACGCTATGAATACATCCCCGTGGAGGATATGGAGATGTGCGTCCGGATGCTGAAGCACATCGCAAGGCCGTGAAGCACTTGGCTCCGGCCTGCTTTGCCCGCTTTGCCTGTGCGGCAGGCAGTTGTCCCCACAGTTGCTGCCGGGCAGGCTGGGAGATTATCCCGGATGAAGAGAGCCTGACGCGCTATCAGAGCTTGCCGGGCCCTGTGGGGGAGCGGATCCGGGCCGGGATTGTCCCCGGTGCAGAGCCGTTGCTGCGGCAGGATGCGGCGCGGAGCTGTGTGCTTCTGGACCCGGACGGACTGTGCTGCGTGCAGCGCAGTTTTGGACATGAGGCACTTTGTCGGGTCTGCCGGGAGTATCCCCGTTTTCACCGGGAGTTCGGCGGCCTGACGGAGCACGGAATCAGCCTGAGCTGCCCTGAGGCCTATGGACTGGCTGTCTCCGCGCCCCCTGCCTGGTGCGAGTGGGAGGACGACGCGCCGCCTGTTCCCAACGAGCTGGACCCGGAGCAGTATCTTCGGCTGCGCCGGGGCAGGGCGCTGGCTCTGTCCCTGTTGGAGCGGGAGGAGCTGCCGCTGGGGCGGCGTCTGTTCCTGCTTCGACAGCTGGCGGCGGAGCTCCAAAGGGCTCCGACACGGCGTTTGCAGCGGGATTGCGGGCTGCGGCTGCGGCGGCGGGCGACGCTGCCAAGGGGAAGGCTGCGACCCGGTGACAAAGAAGTCCCGGCGGATTTCGGGAAGCTGGCCCGGCAATTTCTCAGACTTGAAATCCTGTCTCCTGCATGGAAGGATGCTTTGGGGCGCTTTGCGGCGATGGCGGACGCCGGGAAGCTTCCGGGGGAGAAAATGTCGCCGGCCCGAAGCGAGGCCTGCGCCCGATGGCTGTGGTATTCGCTGTTCAAATATTGGATGGACGCACTGGACGACGGAGCGCTGCTGGGCCGGGTGGATCGGAGCATATGGATGCTGCTGCTCGGAGCAGAAATGGATTTGGCCATGCCGGAGGAGGGCCCCTTTCTCCAATGTCTGAGCCGGGAGATGGAGCATTGCGAGGAAAATCTCTCCGTTTTGTTGCAGCTTTGCCGGGCGAACCCGCTGTGGGCGGCGCCATCCTCAAAAAAACGACAGAAAAAGCCGCGAAAAATCAGAAAAAAGTATTGACAAAGCGATGGTTTTTCGCTAAAATAATACGGCTTGCAAACAGAATGTGCAAGTATTCCCCTTGCCGCTGAGGGATTCAGCGGCCGAAAGACCAAAAGGAGGTGCAAACAAATGGCAAAGATTTCCGCGAAGTACGAGGTTCTTTACATCATCGATCCCGATCTGGGTGAAGAGGGTATTGCAGCGCTCGTGGAAAAATTCAAGGCATTGGTTGAGGCAGAGGGTACCCTGACCAACATTGATGAGTGGGGCAAGCGTCGGCTGGCCTACCTGATCAATGACAAGCCCGAAGGCTACTACGTTCTTATGAACATTGAGAGCAAGCCCGAGCTGCCTGCTGAGCTGGATCGTGTGTTCAAGATCACAGAAGGCATTATGCGTTCCCTGATCACCGTCGTGGAAGAGTAAGGAGGCATCCGATGCTCAATCACATCGTGCTCATGGGCCGTCTGGTCCGTGACCCGGAGCTGCGTCGCACCCAGTCTGGCGTTCCCGTTGTGTCCTTCTCTCTGGCGGTGGATCACGATATCCCCAACAAAGAGACCGGCGAGCGTGGCGTTGATTTCATCGACATTGTCGCCTGGCGGCAGACCGCAGAATTCGTCAGTCGTTTCTTCACCAAGGGACGTATGGCAGTGGTTTCCGGTCGGCTTCAGATCCGCAACTGGACGGACAACACCGGCAACAAGCGCCGTGCTGCCGAAGTTGTAGCTGATAATGTCTACTTCGGTGATTCCAAGCGGGACAACGACAATTCCGGCTCCTACAACGGCAACAGCTACGGCGGTGGAAACAACGCTTACAGCAACCGTTCCTACAACGACAACAGCTATGCCGCACCCAATGGGGGCTACAGTGCCCCTGCTGCTCCCGCCGCCCCCACTGCATCTGATTTTGCGATGCTGGAGGAGGACGACAGTGAGCTGCCGTTCTAATTTGAATTTTTCTACAAGACTGTAAAGAAGGAGGATCCTCTCATGGCGAACGAATCCAGAGTCAGACCCCACAAGCGCAAGAAGGTTTGCCAGTTCTGCGTGGACAAGGTCACCAGCATTGACTATAAGGACACCGCAAAGCTGAAGCGCTTCACTTCCGAGCGTGGCAAGATCCTGCCCCGCCGCACCACCGGTACCTGCGCTGCCCATCAGCGCCAGCTCACCGTGGCCATCAAGCGTGCCCGTCAGATCGCTCTGCTGCCCTACGTGGAAGACTGATCACAATCAACCGTCTCTGGTCTCTGCCGGAGGCGGTTTTTTATGCGGTTTCGGCCCGGCTCGCAGACCTCTCCCTGCCGCTGCGACTTGGGAGAACCGGCAGCGCAAGCCGCAAATCCACGTTTTTTTGACGTTTTTGCAGCGGAAGGAATTTTTTCTTGACTTTGGCTGATAGAAAGGCGTATAATGAAATATATAAATATAGAAAAGAGGCGCTCGTTATGAAAAAAACGATCTGCGTTGCCCTCGTAATGGCTTTTTTTGCCGGACTGTTGATCGGCTGCGCCGGACAGTCAAGCCTGCAGGGGGCAGGGGCGGCCAATGACACGCAAGCGCCCGATCCGAAGGGAGCTGAAGCAGAGTCCGCCGATTCGCAAACAAACGAAACGTTGAGCGAAGCTGCACAGACTACCGAGAATCCTGACAACGTAGCGGTTGTTCTCAAAGTCTACTCCGAGGCAAGTGCTACAGATGAAGGGAATCCCGGCACAGAATATCAATTATCCGCCGAGGAGGCTGATTTTGTTGAGGAGCTTTTCTGTTCCTCCGAAATGAAACTGATTGAATCTCCGTTGTTAAGCATTGGGTCGATAGAACTCAGAATCGGAGAGGAGGTCCTGTCTACGTCGATGGGTAATTTGCCTGTGCTCGATGGGGTAGTCGGCAATCATTACGTTATGGTTGAGCTGAGCGATTCGGAATGTCAGAAGTTGAAAGCGCTGATCACGTCCCATGTAGGCGACCTGACGCTTGTGCCATAACATTTCCCTGGATCGGTCTATGCTGCCGTGACAGACCTTTCTGATACTAAGATTCAAAAGGTTTTTATTCTGCATCCCCGAATGGGAATGCAGCCCCGGGCAAGGCCCGAGGGAATCTGTATATCTCTTCTGGCGAATCAGAATGATTTGCCAGCCGCGGTCTGCCGCGGATGATAAAACGTTGTTTCAATCATTTTTATGGAAAAAAGGTTGAAACGGTGCGAAAAACTGTCTGCCAAAAAAGAACGTGGAGGAGCGCAAACGCTGCGTCTTCCACGTTCTTTTTTACTGAAAATCAGGCTTCCACGCCTGCCGGGAGAGCGCTTCCACGGGAAGCGCAGGACAGAATTACAGAAAGAGCTTCCGCTCCACGCAGTCCCGCCAGGAGGGGATCAGGCCGCAGAGAATCAAAAACAGCCCCAGTAAGGAGAAGCAGCAGACCGGGTAGAGGGACCATAGAAACATGGTGGTCCCAAAGCTCAGAGCCTCGAAGAACTCAATCAACATGGCGGAGCAGCCAATGGTGACCAGAAGCGCTCCGGTCTTAATCAGACGCCGCCGTTTTCCGAAGCGAAACAGTGCCACGCTGAGGGTGGCGAGGAGGCCCACGATCCCGGTGACCGGCAGGGCAAAGTTCAAAAACCAGTGTCCGCCGGTATAGAGGCAGATATAGAGCAAATATCCGGCTGTGAGCACAAAGGCGAGGGGAACAAAAATCAACGGTTCCCGTCGCTCGAACCAGAAGGGGAAGATCACCGCAAAATACAAAAGACCACAGCCCAGCATCACATAACCGGACCAGGCGACCCGCCGGTGGAGCGTGAGACAGAGGATCAGCGAGGAAAGGCTGACAGCCATCAGCAGGACGGTGAGAAAGGCCAGAATCGGATAGCGGCGACTTTTTAGGGGCTGAGGATAGCGATTGGAAAAGGTCGGTTCAACGGCGACACCCTCATCGGGATTCCAAACGGGTGTCTGACAAAGGGGACAGCGGCCTGCGCCCTCTGCAAGCTGCACCCCGCATTTGACACAATACATGATACACTCCTCTTATCGGTCGCACCTGCCGCGGCGGGTGTCGCATCCCTGATTGCTGGACTCGATCCGCACCGGGACCCCCAGCTCCACCAGCCGGGAGAAGAAGCGCCGCTCCAGCTCTGATTCCTGAATGTTGCGGATCATACTGATATAGGTACTTTCACTGTAGCTGAGCACCGCGCAGTTGTTGGGGTAGCTCCGCTGGGGCCCGATGACGAGATCCATGCGCCGGACCCAAGGGGTCATTTCGGCGGGCAGCCGAATCAGCCCCAGATTGGAGAGATTGATGCAGCCCTTGGACTCTCCCCGCTGCCGGTAAACGATCCGCATGATGAGGCTTTTAATGGGCAGCGGAACGGCCCGAATCAAAAGATTCTGCTGTGGCGTTACATTGGCGGCAATTCGGCCTGCCATCTGCTGCGGTGTAGCCTCGGCGGCAAGCTGGGCCGCCATGACCCTGCAGAGCTCCCGCAGCGAATAGTCCCCCATGCGGGGGTCTACACCGGGATTCAGGGTCAGGGCAAAGTTCCGCAGGGTCCGGCTGCCGTAAAGCTGCCGCAAATTGATGGGAACCGTGATCTTGACGGGCTTGCGGCGCTTTCGCTCCGGGCAGCGCGCCTCCTGATAGCGCAAGATGACTTCTGCCATCACTGCTGCCAGAAAGACGGTCGCTGTGGCGTCGTAGCTGTGGGCGGTTTCCAGCAGTGCTGCTGTGGGAAGAATGCCGGTGGTCAGATGGAGTACAAAGCGTTCCCGGCTGCCCCGCAGCCGCAGTGCGTCCGGCTCCTTGTCCTTGAGCGTGATGCCGTTGGTATAGCGGGAAAAGCTGTCCTCCAGCTCTTCGAGCCGGGGCGCCTCCTGCCAGTCGAGCACCCCGTTTTCCGGGGATATTTCAATGCCCTGCTTTAATGTCAGATAGCGGGCGGTGAGGGTTTTCAGATAGGTCATGCCCCCGGTGCCGTCGGTGAGAGAATGGAAGCACTCCACCGCAATGCGATCCTGAAAATACAGAATCCGCAGGCAGCAGCGCTTCAATTCCTTTTTCTGCATCAGCGTCAGGGGAAAGGCATAATCCTCCTGTACGGTGGGCGGCGCAGACAATTCCTCCAGATAGTACCAGAATACACCCTTCCGCAGCCGCCCATACATAGAGGGAAAGCGGGGCATCAGATCTGCCACTGCCTGCTGCAGCAGAGCCGGATCTACGGGTTCGGTCAGTGTGGCGGAAACGCGAAAGGCATTGGCCCAGTCCCGCCGACGAATTACGGGAAAAATCAAAGCGGCATTGTCCAGCCGCATCCAGCCGTTGCTCATATGCAGCCTCTTTTCGGAATGTCAGTTTCGGGCATCCTGCTGTAAGTGGACGTTCAGATGGGGGTAGGTCATTTCGACACCTGCGGCGCGGAAGGCATCCCAAATGTTGCGCCGCAGTTCAAAGCGGGTCTGCACAAAGCGGGAGGCAGGAACCCAGAAATGGACGTGGTAGCAGATAGAAGAATCGTCAAAGCTGTGGAATTCCACGCGAATTTCCTCCTTCGGCAGGGGCTCACAACGCTCCACCGCGGCCCGCAAGGCCCGCATGACCTGATCCGGGGCGGAATGATAGGAAGCGGAGACTTCCAACTCCAGACGCCGTTTTCCGAGGGCGGAAAAGTTTTGAATCGTTGCACTGGAGACCTTGGAGTTGGGAATCAGGACCGAGCGGTTATCAACGGTGTGCAGCGTGGTATAGACCACGCCGATCTCGTCCACCGTACCCTCGATGCCGTCCACCGCAACATAATC
>JAGAEW010000021.1 GCA_017612935.1 Oscillospiraceae bacterium | reverse complement strand
TGGCCCCAGTGGTCTGCGGCCACTACGGAAAAAGCCCATGGCCCGGTCGCTGCGCCGCGATTTGCTTCCCCTGCAGCCGGCGGGCATGGCCCCAGTGGTCTGCGGCCACTACGGAAAAAGCCCATGGCCCGGTCGCTGCGCCGCCGAATGCCGCGACCGGTTTTCCGCCGCGCCGTAGGGGGAACAGATTGAGAACGAAGGGCTTCGCCCCATCACAAGAGAGGTTTCATCTATGTCAAGATTACGGTTTACAAAGGAAGGACCTGCCATCTGGTCCTCCCATCTGGATTTGATGCGGGCGCTGATGCGCTGCTTCCGGCGGGCCGGTGTGTCCCTGAAGCACAGTCAGGGCTACACGCCCCATCCCGAGCTGTCGATTCTGATGCCCCTGTCCGTGGGGGTGGAGAGCTGCTGCGAGCTTGCGGAGTTCACCCTGGCGGAGGACTGCAAGCTCCCCATTGAAACGCTGGCGGCCCGCATGGCCCCCATCATGCCCGCCGGACTGGTGGCTCTGGAGAGCTACGACGGGGGCCTCAAGGCCGGAAAGCTGGCCTGGCTCCGAGCCAGCCTGAGCCTGTACTACGACAGGGGCATTCCCGCCGCTGCGGAGGATTCCCTCCGGGCCCTGTTTGCCCGGAGCTCCCTTGTGGTAGAAAAGCACAGCAAAAAGGGCCCCGTGGAGCTGGATATTGCTCCGATGATCCGGGAGCTGCGCCTCACGGGGCCGGCCGCCCTCCCGCCGCAGGGCGCTACGGGCCTTGAAGCCCTGCCCGAAGCGGCAGCGCCGGATTCCGTTCTGACCCTCGAGGCTCTGGTGGCCGCCCAGAACCCGACCCTCAATCCCCTGCTGCTGGCTGCCGCCATCGAAACCCATCTGCCTGCCTGCAAGCCGGATTTTGTCCGCTGCCGCCGTCTGGAGCTCTACGACGAAGAGATGAACGTATTTCGATGAGGCAAAACGCCCCGACGGTTCCAGTTCAAAACGCACGCAAAGCGAAACTGCTTTGCGTGCGTTTTCGTGTGTCCCTGCGTTTTACTTGTGATACAGCTTCTTGCTCTGATACTTGGGCGTGCAAGTGACCCGCATCCCGAGGCGCTTATAGGTGGCAGCGTCCTGTTCGCTGAGGATGACAGTGGAATGTACCTCGCAGTTGCGCAGCTCCGGCAGCTCCTTCATGGCCTTGGCGGCATATTCGTCGGTGGAGGCGGAAATCGCCAGGGCGATCAGGATTTCGTCGGAGTGCAGCCGGGGGTTTCTGCCTCCGAGGCACATGGTCTTGAGGCTTTGAATGGGCTCAATGGCGCTGCGGGCAATCAGATGCCGTTCGTGCTCGATGTGGGCCATGGCCTTCACCGCGTTGAGCAGGGCTGCGGCCGCCGGGCCCATGAGCTCTGTAGTACCGCCCACCACCAGCTCGCCGCCGGGCAGGTGAATGCAGACCGCCGGGGAGCCGCTCTGCTCCTCCGCCTGGGTGGCCCGGGCCACCACGGGGCGTATGGCCTCGGTGATGTCGGCCTGCTTCATCAGCAGCTCCAGCTTGAAAATCGTTTCATCGCTGCAGGTTCCCTTCCGCTGCTCGCAGAGGGCCGCGTAGTAGCGGCGGACAATCTCCTGCCGGGAGGCCTCGCAGACCACGTCGTCGTCCGTGATGCAGTTGCCCGCCATGTTCACCCCCATATCCGTGGGAGACTGGTAGGGACATTTGCCCATAATCTTCTCGAAAATGGCCTGCAACACCGGGAAGACCTCCACGTCCCGGTTATAGTTCACCGTGGTTACACCGTAGGCGGCCAGGTGGAAGGGGTCGATCATGTTCACGTCGTTGAGATCGGCAGTGGCGGCCTCGTAGGCCAGATTCACCGGATGCTTCAGGGGCAGATTCCAGATGGGGAAGGTCTCAAACTTGGCATAGCCCGCAAGCTCGCCCCGCTCATAGTGGTGATAGAGCTGGCTCAGACAGGTGGCCATCTTGCCGGAGCCGGGGCCAGGGGCCGTCACCACCACCAGAGGACGGGAAGTCTCAATGAAGTCGTTCCTGCCGTAGCCCTCGGGAGAGACAATTTTGGAAATATTATGGGGATAACCCTCGATGGGATAGTGGAGATAGACCTTGACGCCCAGAAGCTCCAGCCGGCGGCGGAAGACGTCAGCCGCCGCCTGCCCCGCATACTGGGTAATGACCACGCCTCCCACAAGGAGCCCCTCGCCCCGGAAGGCGTCAATCAGGCGCAGCACATCCTCGTCATAAGGAATGCCAAGATCCCCGCGCACCTTGTTCTGCTCAATGGCGGAGGCATTAATGGGAATCACAACCTCCGCGCTGTCCTTCAGCTCCAATAGCATCCGAATCTTGCTGTCGGGGGCAAAGCCCGGCAGAACCCGGGAGGCATGGAAGTCGTCAAACAGTTTGCCGCCGAATTCCAGATAGAGTTTCCCGCCAAACTGGTCGATCCGCTCCCGAATTCGGGCGGACTGGGTTTCAAGATACATCTGATTGTCAAAGCCGATCTGTTTTCGCATAAGTCGCATAAGATTGTTCCCTCCTTGAATTGTCAAATAAAAAAAATAACCCGATTATTGTATCACGTTTTTTTCTCAAGCGCAAGCATTTTTCACACTTTTTTTAAGTTTTGTCATTTGGGCTCCTCCCCGTAAAGACAGGCAGGCAGAGTCAGAGCTTTGGCCGCTTTGGTCTGCGGTTTGGCCGCTGTGGTCAGCGGTTTGGCCGCTGTGGACAGCGGCCACTACCACCACCACGGCGCTCTGCTGCAGCTTTTTCCGTAGTGGCGCCTGACCACAGGCGCCTTTGTCCCGATGCTCCCGCAGCCTGCTTTCTCCGCAGAAGACAGGCGGGCTACCCGGATCGCCCTGCGGGCGATTATTTGCTGCGCAAACGCGGACACAATGCTTGTCCCAACATTCTGGCGAAAAACTTGTCATCTAAGTTTAAGATTTGCAAAATATAAAAAATAAATGCAATTTATACTTGACATTTCAGGAAATGTAATGTATAATTTGCACTGTCAGGAGGGATGTATATGAGAAAT
>JAGAEW010000112.1 GCA_017612935.1 Oscillospiraceae bacterium | reverse complement strand
TGAGAAGATCGGAGATGTTCTCAGGGGAAAACTCTGTTCAATCGGATAATAAGGCAAAGACATTTTCCGGTTTGCCGTCCTAACATCTGGTGTACTTTTAGGAGTTCTTACATCAAAAAGCGTACTTTTGGGCGGTCTTTTACATACAAAAGCCACGGAAAACAAGTGTTCCCGTGGCTTTTACTTGAATTTTCGGCATTTTGCGGAAAAACATATTTTAATAAAATCAAGCATTTTTTATTAAAAACAAGATTTTTTTCTAAAAATGCTAAATTCTGAGATAATATCAGTTACAGCCTTGTGCAATCGGCTCATGTGTACCATCTCGTCAGTGGAAAGAGAAGAAAATAATTTTGCAAGATCAGGATGCTCGTCTTTCAGGCGCTCACAATGCTTGCAATTCAAGGAGCCGACAAGGCAAAAAAGTATAACAAAAGCCGTGCACAGACCAGGAATCTCTCCCGGGTCTGCACGGCCCTTTTTGCTTTATTCTGCAGCTTCTTCGTCTTTTTCTTCGTCAGCTTCTTCCGTATAAACCGGGAACTCCAGAAGCGCTTTGAACAAATCCCCGTCGATCACAATGCGGAAACTGCCGCCCTGACTCTCCGTCAGGCCTCGGGCTATGGACAGGCCGAGGCCGCTGCCCTCCGTATGGCGGGAGCTGTCTCCCCGGACAAAGCGCTCCATTAGCTCCTCAGCAGAGATATTGAGGCGATATTTTGAAACATTGCGGAAGGAAATGATGACCTTACCCTCCTGCAGCTCTGTGGAAATATAAATTCTTGAATGCTCCTGACTGTATTTCAGGGCGTTACCCAGCAGATTGTCAAACACACGCCACAGAAGCTTGGGATCGGCATAAATCATCGGGGCATCCGGGGTCAACTCCAGTATCTGCTTCACCGGCCGGGCCTCCATGCGTTCCTCGTACTCCCCTGCCGCCTGCTCCAGCAGAAGATTCAAATCCAGGGGCTCTGCCTCCACGGTGACGTTGCCGGAGGTGGCCTTGGAGGCCTCCACCAGATCCAGCACCAGCTTTCTCAGCCGATTCGCCTGACGATCCAGCACGTTGAGATATGCGGGAGCTTCCGGGTCCGTCAAGCCTGCCTTTTGAATCAGATCCACATAGCTGATAATAGAGGTGAGGGGCGTCTTCAGATCATGGGAGACATTGGCAATCAGTTCCGCCTTCATACGCTCACTTTTCATCTGCTCCTCCACCGTCTTTTTCATGCCCTGGCTGATGCCGTTGAGCGCCTCTCCGTGACGGCGGAAAATCGGCATCAGCCGCTCCGTTTCAATCTTCTGAGAGACGTTTCCATCCCGCAGCGCTTCGCCCTCTGCCTCCAGGACAGCCAGATTGGAGACCAAAACCGCCAGAAACAGGCAGGCTCCAATCTTTACGACGATCAAAATCACGAGGATCAGCTTCCAGGAAAGCAGGGCAATGCAAGTCAGCTCCACCGCAGAGAGCAGAAGGTAGCCGACAGCGGCCCGCGCATAAAAAAGCATACCCCATTTGGTTTGACCAAGCCGATTGCTGAAAAAAATGATCAGCCGGTTGGTCAGTGTATTTCTCAAAATGGTCTGGGCCTTGCAGCGTCGGGCACAGGACATCAGCATACAATAGATAATCACAATTCGGTAGGAAAACAGGAAGATAATGACAACCAGACGGAAAATCCGGTCTGAGGTATAGGCGAGGTTAATATCCCCAACCACCGTAATCAGCAGGGAGGGCAGATACAACGCCCCTCCCATCATCAGCAGATAGGGCTCCAATGGAACATCATCCCAAGGGAAAAGGCTGATCATCAGGCTGCCGGGTTTGCGGCCGGTGCCGATCAGCAACAGAACAAAGAGCGCCAGCAGGGCTGTCAGGCTGAAGACGACTGTCGCAAGAATCGGGAAGCGATATTTTGCCAAAAACATAACAAAACTCATGGTTTGCCGGTATTTATCCACCACCGGGAGCCCCTGTCGCAGTGAAAGACAGATCATACACTCATACTTGGGGCAGGTAACTGCATTGAGCAGAACGACACCGTTCCTGGAGGGCACTATCTCCGAACTAGAGAGCATTGTATCAGGACTGTTCCGCAGCTTGCGAATGTAGTTCTCCGCTTTCTCTTCATCATCAAAGGTCAGAGAAAGGCTGGTGGACGCAGACTCAATCGCCATGGTCCAGGATTGACAGTAGCGGGCCGTCCGTTCGTTGATCCGGGAATCCCCCATCATCAGCTTTTGACTGGGCATATCGTAGATTGCGTATTGAATGTTGCTGTTTTCCTCGGAAAAACGAACTGCAAATTCCTTTTCCAGCTCACTTTTTTGCGCGGGAATCCCATTCCAGATGCTTTTGCTGCTGAGTCTGGACCAGATACTGGAGGCTTCCCGCTCCAGCAGAGAATCCATAATCTCCTCAGAAAAACCGCCGCCCTCATTGGAATAGGCACTGAAATCTGCCAGCATCAGACAGCAGGCTGAAAAAAACGCTGTGGAGCAGGCTGCAAGAAACAGCAGGATCGTGGAAATCACTTTGACCGATCGCTTTGCGGCAAAGCTCCGAAGATTACTTGTTGCTGCCATGGCTATGTCTCGTTTTGAATCTTGTATCCCTTCCCCCAGACTACCTTGAGGTAGCGGGGCTCTGCAGGATCAATCTCGATTTTTTCCCGAATATGACGAATATGAACTGCAACCGCATTTTCCGCCCCCATGGGGGTCTCGTTCCAGACGATTTTATAGATCTCCTTGGGAGAAAACACCTTGCCCGCATTTTTCATCAGCAGGGAGAGAATTTCATACTCCAGGGGCGTCAGGGATATCAATTCATTGTCCACCATCACGGATTTCGTGGTGTCATCCAGAGTCAGGCCCCCGATCTTTATGAGCTTGGAGTTCTGCGCGCCGCCGCCAAGTTTCATGTATCTGCGCAGTTGTGACTTGACGCGGGCCATCAATTCAACCGGGTTAAAGGGCTTGGTGATGTAATCGTCCGCCCCGATGTTCAAGCCGGATATTTTGTCAATATCCTCTGACTTGGCCGAAAGCATGATAACCGGGACGTTGGAATAGCTCCGCAGCTCCGAGAGTGTCTCGATGCCGTTCTTCTGCGGCATCATAATATCCAGAATCACCAAATTCACTTCGTGATTGCGCATCAGTTCCAGACACTCATCCCCGTTGTTGGCGCAAAGTGTCTGATAGCCCTCGGCATTCAGATAAATCCGAAGAGCGGAAACAATGTCTTTGTCGTCATCACAGATCAAAATTTTATACACGGCGCTCAAACTTCCTTTCTTTTTTAAGATTTTTACATATTATAGCATATTTTTCGAAAAAAATGAATTGCCTTGCAAGATGTTTAAGAAAATCTTAAGAATTTATTTTCATTTTTACCCTAATTTCAACGAATGTTCTGGTATAATAGAAAAATAAAGTTCCAAAAAAGCCAAAACTTGTAATAATTAGGGCAGAGGAACACGACGCTGCAGAAAGGCAGGAACCAAGAATGGTATCCCACACGATTCGGGTCCTCGCGAAGATCCACTCAGATTTTCAGGAAAAATTCGGAATCCCACGACAGAGCGGTCTTGTTCCGGAGCTGCAGGCCAGCATTGTCTTTGAACCGGAATTCCGCAACCCCGACGCCCTTCGGGGAATCGAGGGCTTTTCCCACCTTTGGCTGATCTGGCAGTTTTCCCAGGCTCTTCGCGCCGAATGGTCCCCGACCGTTCGCCCGCCCCGGCTTGGAGGCAACACGCGAGTCGGTGTGTTTGCCACACGCTCCCCTTTTCGACCCAATGCCCTCGGTCTGTCCTGCGTCCGGCTGGAGCGCATGGTGTCAAATTCGCCTCAAGGTCCGATGCTGATTGTCTCCGGGGCCGATCTTCTGGACGGAACCCCGATTTATGACATCAAGCCCTATATCCCCTACGCCGACTGTCTGCCCCAGGCCGTTGGCGGATTTGCCGCTGAACATCCTGCCCCCACCCTTCGGGTAGACATCCCCGACAGTCTGCTGCAGCGCGTTCCGGCGGAAAAACGGGATGCCCTTCTGCGGCTTCTCGAACTGGACCCGAGACCCTCTTATCACTCCGACCCGGAACGGATTTACGGGATGCGCTTTGCCGACTGCGAAATCCGGTTTGCAGTCCAGGATCTTGTTTTGACCGTGAAGGAAATCCGACGTGAATAGACTGAATACCGCCGGTTTTTCTGCCCTTCAAAGCCCCGGTTTTTCCCGGAATTTCATTTTTCCTTCTTGCAGGACATAGCTCCTCCTCTCCCGCCACAGCGCTGACCGCCATCGTTTTTCGTCAATTTGACCGCACTTCCCCGAAATTCGTGGAAATTTCTGTCAAAAAAATTGTCTAATTTGCCCAAAAAGCTGTGATGATCGTCCCCGAACCTATATAATGAGGCTCTATCTTAAATTTTTCTATTTATATTGTATTAATTGTATTAATTTTTTTCATTTTCCTATTTACAAATAAAAAAAATATGATATAATAGGCTTGCAAGCACGCAAAGATTTAAAACCGATGGAGGAGGAGTAATAATGAGAAGATTTTTTGCGCTTTTGCTGGTAGTTTTGATGCTCGGTTCCTTCGCAACCGTGGCTTTTGCGAATGACAGCCCTGTTGGTTCGAAAGAACACACCATTGATGTTACCCATGAATATCCCTCCGGCAACGAAAATGAGCCCACTGTCACTGCGGGCGACAACGATACCTATACGCTGACCGCCAAGGAGAAGGACGGCTACGTCTTCACCGGATTTGAGTTCGACGGTGTCGAGGGCAAGGATTATGAAATCGTGTCCAAGGACGGCAACACTTGGGTCATCAAGGTCAAGTCCGATCTGAAGATTCGCGTTCACTACAGAGGCAATGCGCCTGTTACCAAGCCCAGCGAGAAGCCCGTTGACAACAAGCCCACTTCCCCCAAGACCGGCGACAACACGGCTGTGATTTTTGCCATGATGTTGGTTGCAATGTGCGGCGTTGCTGTTGCTGCCAAGAAGTTGTCTCACAATTAATTTGTAAGCAAAAACAGGTCAAGCTTTTCTTGACCTGTTTTTTTGTCCCCAGGCGCCGGATTTGTCCCCGCCGCAGGCCTGCTATGGCTTGTCGAAGCTGCATAGAAGTAGCTTTAGCCGGAGGACAGCACCTCATAGGGTGCTGTCCTCCGGCCCTTATCAACCGGGGCTCCGACTGATCTGTCGGAAAGCTCCCGCCTTGCTCAAAGTTCGGCGCCCGATTCACAGGAAGCGGCACAGCTGCGGTCAAATGAAGCATTTGATTGAGGATTCATATCAATCCTTCAGCAGCCTCCGGCGGGCAAAGTTGATCGGTCCCTCCTGGAGGCGATTGATCCAGCTCAGGCTCTTGCCGCAGCCCAGGGCCACGCAGGAATCCGCGTCGTCCGCTACGGTACACTGCATCCCGGTATGTTCCATAACCAGCTTATCCATGCCCCAGAGCTGGGCGCTGCCGCCGGTCAGGACAATTCCGTTTTGGGCAATGTCCGCCACAAGTTCGGGGGTTGTCTGCTCCAGCACCGACAAAATCGCCTCGACGATCTGACGGGCGGGACGGCGAAGGGCTTCCACCATATCCGCGGAAGTCACCATAATCTCCCGGGCCAAACCGGTCTTGAAGTCTCTGCCCTTGACCAGAGTTTCCACCGGCTCTCCCCGCTCATAGACGGAGCCCACGCTGATCTTTGTATCCTCAGCAATGGTCTGTCCCACAATCAGGCCGTATTTCTTCCGCAGATAGCGGATAATTGCCTCGTCAAAATTATCGCCGGCCACCTTGATAGAGGCTGAGTTGGCAAGGCCGTTCATGGTCAGCACGCCGATGTCCGTGGTACCGCCGCCGATATCCACCACCATATGGCCCTCGGGACCCTCAAAGGCCAGATTTGCGCCGAGGGCGGCAGCCAGCGGCTCCTCGATCAAATAGACCCGGCGAGCGCCGGCTTCCTGGGCGATCTGCACCACAGCTCGCTCTTCAATGCTGGTAATCCCGCTGGGTACGGAAATGACCACCCGTGGCTTGACAAAGGTGCTTTTGAAAATCTGGTGAAAAAACTCCGCCAGCATCCGTTCGGTCAGCTCGTAATCCGAGACGACACCCTCCCGCAGCGGGTGCATGGCCACCACGTTGCCTGGGGTTCTGCCCAGCATATTTCTTGCGGCGGAGCCGACCTTCAAAACCTTGCCAGTGTTTTTATCCACCGCCACCACCGAAGGCTCCCGCAGCACGATTCCCTTGCCCTCAGCATATACGACAACATTTGCATTCCCCAGGTCAATGCCCAGGTCCTTGGAAAGAATTGACATAGTAGATCACCTGATTCATATATTGTAGTAAAAGCAGAAAGCCTGCGAAGCATCTCAGCCCGGCACAAGCCTTGTCCGTCAGTCTTTGCAGGGCCCTCAGTCGGCCCGTCTCTCCGCCATGGGCGTCACAGCCAGGGTCGCCACATCTACCGACTTTGCCCCGGCTGCCAGCAGCACCCGGGCGGCCTCAGACACCGTAGCCCCCGTAGTCAGCACATCGTCGATCAGCAGAACGCGCTTGCCCTGCACCGCGGCCGGGTTCCACACCCAAAAGGCGTTTTGCACATTCTTCCGACGCTCCGCCGCGTTCAGCGCCTTCGACTGAGGCTTGCGCCGCCGCTTTTTTAAGGTGGAGCACAGCTGCAATCCGAGCCTTGCGGCGGCCTGTTCCGCCAACAGTTGGCCTTGATCATAGCCGCGGCGTCTGCGCCGCAGGCCGTTGATCGGAACAAAGGTCAAAAGCCCGTAGTCCGTTCCGAGCCGGGTTTCAATGGCCTTTGCCAACAGCGGTCCGTACTCCCGGGCATAGAAGCTGCAGCCGCCGAACTTGTAACGGCCAAAGGAGCTTCGCACCGCATCCACATACCACAGAGCGCTGACCCAGCGCTGATAGTAGCTGCCCCGCCTTGCTCCGGAAATGGGTTCCGGAACGGCGGCAGCGCAGCGCGGACACAGACGGGGCTCCTGTGGTTCCAACAGGCAGTGACAGAGCACGCATTTGCGGGGAAAAATCAGCCCCCGCAGGGCCGCTTCGGTCCGGCTCACGGTTCCATGTGGCAAAGTCGCCACTTGAGGCCGCTGAAGCGCTTTTGACGCTTGTCGTTGTGTACCATATAATCCACCACCTGTTCATCTCCCACCACGATCAGCAGCTCTCTGGCCCGGGTGACAGCTGTATAGAGAATACTGCGGCTGAGCAGCAGCGGTGTACCCCGCCAGGCACAGAGCACCACGGCCCGGTATTCGCTGCCCTGACTTTTGTGAACCGTCATGGCATAGGCGGGCTCCAACTGAGAGAGCATTTCATAGGGATAAACCGCCTCCCGGTCGTCGAAGTGAATGGTAATCGTCTGGGCCTGGTTGTCAATGGCGCGGATAATTCCCACGTCCCCGTTAAAAATACCGGATCCCATTCCGGGGCTGTCGATCTTGTTCCAGATGATGTCGTAGTTATTCCGGATCTGCATGACCCGGTCCCCTTCCCGGAAAATAACGCTGCCGTAGCGCTTCTCGTGCTTCTCGGGAGCAGGGGGATTGAGGCTCTGCTGGAGCAGACGGTTCAACGCCCCGGTACCAGTCTCCCCCTTGCGGGTAGGAGAAAGCACTTGAATCTCCTCCGGAGCAATGCCCAGCTTTTGGGGCAATCTGCGGGAACACAGGTCCGTAACCGTCTGGGCCACGGCCTCGTCTCCCTTTCGCTGGAGGAAGAAGAAATCCTTTTGCGTTTCGTGAAGCTCCGGCCGCTCGCCTCGGTTGATCCGATGGGCGTTCATAATAATCAGACTTTCCCGAGCCTGCCGAAAAATCTCCGTAAGCCGGATCGTTGGGATAATCCCGCTGCGAATCAGGTCAGAAAAGACGTTGCCCGCCCCCACTGAGGGAAGCTGATCCGGGTCCCCCACCAGAATCAGACGGCAGCTCTCCGGCAGCGCCTGAACCAGCTCGAACATCAGCAGCAGGTCCACCATGGAGCTCTCATCCACAATCACCGCATCGCAGTTGAGGGGATTATGCAGGTTGTGGACAAAGACCATCTCCCCGCTCTCAGGGGAAACATCCACCTCCAAAAGCCGGTGAATGGTGGAGGCATCCCGTCCTGTAAGCTCTGTGAGACGCTTGGCAGCTCTGCCCGTGGGGGCGGCCAGAAAGGTTTTCAGCCGCATCTGCTCAAACAGATCCAGAATGCCCCGCAGGGTCGTAGTCTTTCCGGTTCCCGGCCCGCCGGTGACGATCAGCAGCTTTTCCGAGGCGGCGGCATATATGGCGTTGCGCTGGAGCTCTGCATATTCGAGCTCCTGATTGGCCTCGATCCGGGCGACGCTTGCCGCAAGATTCCGGGGCAGGCTCACCTTTTGCCCCACCATATCCGTAAAGCGTCGGGCCAGATAGCGCTCTGCCTCGCCGTAGGCAGGCAGATAGACAGCGTTCAGAGCGGCAATGGGGTCCCGCAAGATGCGTTCCTGCTCCTCCAGCCGTTGCAGCCCCGCCTGAATGCAATCCCGGTCCAGCCGCAAAAAGGAGGCTGTGGCGTCAATTAATTGGGGCTCCGGTACAAAAACGTGACCGCCGGTGGAATTATAGCTCAATTCGAAGAGCAGGCCGGCATCCACCCGGCGCTCGTCGCTGCCGTCAAAACCCAGAGCCAGAGCGAAAGCATCCACCTGGGCAAAATTCGCGCCGAAGCCCTCCTCCGTCAGAAAGTAGGGGTTGTCCTGAATGGCCATCATGGAAAGCTCCCCATAGGCCTTATAGACCCGGACCGCCAGATCCGCCGGAAGCTGATAGCTGTTGAGAAACTCCACCAGATTGCGCAGGCCCTGCTGGGACTGAAAGCTCTCATGGATCTCCTGTGCCTTTGAGGCAGAGATTCCGGAAAGCTCCGCCAGGCGCTCCGGCTCTCTTTCAATGATCTTCAGGCTGTCCGCCCCGAAACGCTCCACAATACGTGCAGCGATTTTCGGCCCTACGCCCCGAATTGCATGGGAAGAAAGATAGGCAAGAATTTCCATCCGGGTTTCAGGCATCAGCCGGTCGAGCTTGACAATCTCCAGTTGCTTTCCGTAGGTGCTGTGGGAATTCCAGTAGCCCTCCACCCGCAGCCGTTCCCCAATTTTGGTTTCCGGCACGGTCCCAACCACCGTGAGCTGTTCGCCGCCGGAATCCTTCAAGCGCAGGACAGTATAGCCGTTCTCCGCATTTTGAAACACAACAGCGGCCACGCTGCCTTCCACCCGAATCAATTCTCTCTCCATGTAGCTCTTTCCTTTCGCAGAACAGGCGCGGTCGAAGTCGCCCAGAGTCCTTTCGATTCATCTTATAATATACATGAAAAAAGTCAATCTGCATAGTCCTATTTTCGAAAAAATATAAAAATTCCGACGCAGCTTGCAACGCCGGAGGAAACAGGGTATAATAGTAACATGAGCGAGCTGTGTAAAACAGATCAGCCATTACAGAGAAGAAAGGACACAACGGCCATGATTAAGACCACTTTGAACATCGAGGGCATGATGTGCGCGAAATGCGAGAAGCACATGGATGAAGCAATCCGAAATACCTTCCGGGTAGAGAAGGTCAGTTCCTCCCACAGCAAAAACCAGACGGAAATTCTCTCCGACGAGCCGCTGGAGGAAGAACTGCTCAAACAAACCGTAGACACAGCAGGCTATACCCTCAAAGGCATTCGATCCGAAACTGTAGAGAAAAAAGGCTTTTCCCTGTTTGGTCGCTAAGGCCGCCTGTTCCCTTCGGTTCCGCTTTGAGAAACATCCCCGAAACGCCTTCACTGGCGCTTCGGGGATGTTTCTCAGCTTTGGTAAAACGTCCTTCAGATCAATACTTGGCAGTGCTGACCTTGA
>JAGAEW010000111.1 GCA_017612935.1 Oscillospiraceae bacterium | reverse complement strand
TCGTTCGCATGTCAATAGTTATTTATAATATGTCAGATCATTCTTTCTCATTTACTTTTCCTCTGTGCTATGGGCGGTTCCCATAAGACTTCCATATGCGCAAGCTTCCATAGTATTTTGAGATTGTCGAAATATTCGAAAACATTGACAGCTGCATCCTGGCCCCGACCTTGCTTCGGAAAACACTTGCATTTTCCCTGTGTATCCTGTATAATCATAATAAAATAGGAGGGGTTGTATCCCGTTGAAGAAAGCGAGGCAATTTTTATGGAAGCGTCCCATTCCGTTTCCGACAAGGCAGTAAACGGTCTTTATAACCGCGTAGTCAAGCGCGGTCTGGATATTATGCTTTCCCTGCTGGGACTGGTGCTTCTGTCTCCAATTCTGCTGATCTCGGCGTTGGCGGTTCGGTTCAGTTCTCCGGGCCCGATCATTTTCAGGCAAAAACGTCTGGGCAGCGGCGGAAGGGAATTCGATTTTTACAAGTTCCGCTCCATGGTGAACAACGCCGAGCACAGTGGATCCGGCGTCTACAGCGAGGCCGGAGACCCCAGAGTTACAAAGGTCGGCAGCTTTATCCGGGCCACCTCCATCGACGAGTTGCCCCAACTCGTCAATATTTTGAAGGGCGATATGTCTCTGATCGGCCCCAGGCCGCCCCTGACCTATCATCCCTGGCCCATCGACCAATATACAGAATTTCAGATGCATATGTTCGATCTGCGCCCGGGCATCACCGGCTGGGCCCAAACCCACGGCAGAAAAGACGTGGAATGGCACCGCCGCATTGAACTCAATGTCTGGTATGTGGAGCATGTTTCCTTCCTGCTGGATTTGAAAATCTTTTTCCTCACCTTCTTCAAGGTTCTGACCAATGCCGACAACGTCAACAGCGGTCAAACCCTGAAATAGTTCCAATCGCCGCGCCAGAAGGAGATTCGCCTGTGTTGAAGTTGATGTATATTACCAATCGGCCCGCGGTAGCCCAGATCGCGGAACGGGCCGGCGTAGACCGGATTTTCGTGGATATGGAATATCTCGGAAAGTCGGAGCGGCAAAAAAACATGGACACCGTCCAGTCCCATCACAGCATTGCAGATATTGCTGCGATTCGGGCCGCTGTATCCTCCGCTCAGGTTCTGGTGCGGATTAACCCCATTCACGAGGCTCTGCCCGGGCTCCCTGCCTCGAAGGAGGAGATTGACGCCGCCATTGCAGCGGGCGCCGACCTGCTGATGCTGCCCTATTTCAAGACCCCGGGGGAAGTGGAGCGCTTTTTGCAGTGCGTGGCTGGCCGCGTCAGAACCATGCTACTGGTGGAAACAGCGGAGGCCGTGGCGCAGATCGACGAGATTCTGGCTCTGTCCGGCATCGACGAAGTACATATCGGCCTGAATGATCTGAGCCTCGGCTACGGCAAAAAATTCATGTTTGAGCTGCTGGTCGACGGAACCGTGGAGCAGCTCTGCTTCAAACTTCGGAAGCGTGGCCTCAGCTACGGCTTCGGCGGCATTGCAGCTCTCGGCAGCGGAATGCTCCCCGCAGAATGCATCATCCGGGAGCACTACCGGCTGGGCTCCGGCTGCGTCATTCTCTCCCGCAGCTTCTGCGACACATCAAAGGTTCAGGAGCTCGACACTGTCAACCGCATTTTTCAGCAGGGCGTGCGGGAAATTCGGGCGCTGGAAGCCGAATGCCGGAGCCACGCCGCCTACTTCTGGAACAACGAGGCGGAGCTTCGCAGCCGTGTGACAGCCGTCTGTCAGAAGCTGTATCCGTCTGAAGCTTGAGAGGTTTTCCTATGAATTTGTTGATTACCGGTGCCTGGGCCAACGCCCGGGCACATCTTTCAGAGCTGGAGGCCCTCGGGCATTCCGTCAGCTTTCTGCAGCAGGAGGGGGATCCCCTGCCCTGTGACCCGGCCTCTGTGGAGGCCGTAGTCTGCAACGGCCTGTTTCTGTACCATCCCCTCTCCGCCTTCCCTGCCCTGCGGCTGGTTCAGCTCACCAGCGCAGGCTTCGACCGGGTGGATCTACCGGAGCTGAAGCGGCGGGGCATCCCAGTGTTCAACGCACGGGGGGTCTACAGTGCTCCCATGGCGGAGTTTGCTCTGGCAGGGGTTCTGGCCCTGTACAAGCAGCTTCGCTTCTTTGCACGGAACCAGCAGGCACGATGCTGGGAAAAGCACCGGGGACTGTTGGAGCTGGGGGACAAGACCGTTACAATCCTTGGCTGCGGCAGCGTCGGCACGGAATGCGCCAGGCGCTTTTCCGCCTTCGGCTGCCGGGTTCTCGGCGTAGATCTGACACCCCCGCAGGATCCGACCTTTGCATCCCGATACCCGCTGGAGCAGTTGAATGCAATTCTGCCCCAGACAGACATACTGGTACTGACCCTGCCCCTAAGCCCGGATACCCGAGGCCTGATAGATGCGTCCCGTTTGGCTCTGCTCAGACCCGGGGCACTGCTGGTGAATATCTCCCGCGGCCCCGTGGTGGTGGAGGACGCCCTGATCCGGGCGCTGGAATCCGGCCAGCTCGGCGGGGCAGTGTTAGACGTATTTGAAACAGAACCCCTCTCCCCGGACAGCCCCCTTTGGGCCATGGAACAGGTGCTCCTGAGTCCCCACAACAGCTTCGTAGGGGAGGGCAATGCCCGGCGCCTTTCCCGTTTGATACTGAACAATCTTCGCGGCACTTGAAGAACACCCCCCAAAAAATGTAAAAACATCTTGACATTTTTAAGTTTTAGGTGTAAACTAAAAATGTAAAGACATTTTAACTTTTTGGGAGGGATTCTTATGAAACGCAGACAGAGCTGGAGGGCGGACGAGATGGAAATGGCCATCAACTTCAAAGCCGTGCGTATATCTTGGGTTTTTTTGACCCTGTCATTGGGAATATGGTGTTTGTCCGTGACGATTGTAACCGGGGAACCCCCGGTGATTCCGTCGCTGCTGATGTGCTTTTCCAGTTGTATCTTCTATTGGACAAAGCTGTGGCAGACACGACAAATGACGAAACCGGAGGCTGGAAGCGATGCAGAATAGGCTCAGGGAGCTGCGCAAGGCGCGGGGGCTGCGGCAGGAGGATCTGGCCGCCAGTCTCGGCGTCAGCCGACAGACCATTATTGCCATTGAAAACAACAAGTACGCCCCCACCCTGGAGCTGGCCATGAAAATTTCCGTTTTTTTCGATCTGACAGTCAACGACATCTTTACGCTGACGTGATTTGCCCCGGCACAGTTCATTGAAGGGCAAACACGCGACCCCCGCGGGCCATTTTACCCGCGGGGGTCGCGTCAATTTGTGCTCCAATCGGCTCAAATAATATCTACTTTGCGAATTTAGAGGAATTTGCAAACTACGGCATGCCGCAGCCGACTTGTATCTGTTTCCTCAAGAAAACGTATTACCGCTCAATCAGCAGCTCTGCAATTTGGACTGCGTTGGTGGCAGCGCCCTTGCGGATCTGGTCGCCGCAGCACCAGAGGCAGAGGCCATTTTCATCACTCAGATCCGGGCGAATCCGGCCCACATAGACCAGATCCTGATCCGAAGTATCCAGGGGCATAGGATACTGCCGCTCACCGAGATCGTCCACCAACTTACAGCCGGGGGCGAACTGAATGGCCCGCCGTGCCTCGTAGAGGCTGGGTCGCTTCTGGAAACGGAGGTTCAGAGAGATGGAATGGCTGCGAACCACCGGGACCCGGACGCAGGTGCAGCTCACGTTCATCTCCGGCAGGTGCAGAATTTTTCTGCCCTCATACTGGAGCTTCATCTCTTCGGAGGTATAGCCCGCCTCCTGTTCTCCGCCGATCTGGGGGATCAGGTTGAAGGCAATCTGATAGGGAAAGACCTTCGGGGTAATCGCCTGGCCGGCCGACAGCGCCGCAATTTGCTCACTGAGCTCCGCCGGGCCGCCGATTCCGGCGCCGGAAACTGCCTGATAGGTAGAGGCCACCATGGAGACAATGGGAGAAAGCTGTCGCAGACCGTTGATGGCCGTGACTGCAATGATGGTAGAGCAGTTGGGGTTGGAGATAATACCCCGGTGCTTCCTGACATCCTCGGGATTGACCTCCGGCACCACCAGAGGAACGTCTTCCCGCAGACGGAAGGCGGAGGAATTGTCAATAAACACCGCCCCGGCCTTGACAATGGACGGCGCCAGTTGGGTGGCGACGTCGTTTTCCGCAGCGCCAAGAACAATATCCAAGCCCTCAAAGGCATTCTCTGTGGCAAGCTCGATCTGGATGGGCTTCCCATTCCACTCCACAACCTTGCCCGCGCTGCGTTCACTGGCAAAGAGATGCAGCTCGCTGACGGGGAACTCCCGCTCCTGCAGAATCTTCATCATTTCCCTGCCCACAGAGCCTGTAGCGCCGAGAATTCCCACTTTGTACTGCTTCATATCCATACCTCCTGATAATCAAATTGAACCATACGATTCGGAAACCGGGGGCCGCAAAGCCCAACGCATATTTCTACTTCACAAAGCTGTCATAGAGGACCCGGACAGCGGCGGCAAAATCCTTGCCCTCCACACCGAGAATCACGTTGACCTCCCAGGGCCCCTGAGAAATCAGACGAATGTTGATTCCCTCCCGGCCCAGGGCCGAGAAAATTTTGCCTGGGATCTCGGGGCGGTTCGCCATGCGCCGTCCCACCGCCGCCACAATGGCAAGGTCCTTCGTCACCTGGATTTCATCCGGATTCAGCTTCTCCTGAAGCTGGGCAACAATGCTGTGCTGAACCTTTTCCAGCTTGGAACCGGAAACTACCAGAGAAAACGTGTCGATGCCGTTGGGCGTGTACTCCACGGCAAGTCCGTGGGCCTCGAAAATTTCAAGAAGCTTTCGAATCGCCCCAATCTCGGAGCTGAGGCCCCGCTTGGAAATGGAGACCACAGAATAGTCCTTCTTGCCGGCAATCCCGGTAATAAAGCGGCGGCCGTCGTCCGGGCTCTCATCCTCGTCAAAGCGCTCCTTAATGATGGTGCCGGGATGGGCGGGATCGTTGGTGTTGCGAATATTCAGGGGGATATTCTTCTCCGCCACAGGGAAGATGGTGTCCTCATGCAACACCTGCGCCCCAAGATAGCTCAACTCCCGCAGCTCAGTATAGGTGACGCGGGGAATGGGCTCCGGATTATCCACAATGCGGGGGTCCGCCATCAGAATGCCGGAAACGTCAGTCCAGTTTTCATAGACGTCCGCGTCCAGCGCAGCAGCAGCCAGCGCGCCGGTGATATCGGAGCCGCCCCGGGAGAAGGTGCGGATGCCCCCATCCGCCATAGCCCCGTAAAAACCGGGGATTACAATCTTGCGGCCCGCCGCAATTTCCCGCAGGGCGGGATAGGAGCAGTCGCAGTCCACGCTCCCGTCCATGCGGAAGCGCAGCCAACGGGTGGCATCCACAAACTCGAAGCCCAGATAGTCCGCCATCAGCAGAGCGGAGAGATATTCGCCGCGGGAGGCCAGCGCCGCCTCGGTCATTCCGTTTTCCATATCGGCGCGAATCCGCGCCAGCTCCGCCTCCAGATCGGTTTTCAGCCCCAGGGCATCCCGAATCTCCAGATAGCGCTGAGAAATCATGCCAAAGACGGAATCACAGGAAACGCCGTACTTCATATGGGCATGGCAGAGATAGAGCAGGTCCGTCACCTTGTGATCGTCCCGGCTGCGCTTTCCGGCGGCGGAAACAATCACAACCGAACGGGACGCATCGGCCTCCACAATAGCCTTCACCTTGGCATATTGGGCGGCGTTTGCCATGGACGAGCCGCCGAATTTCAAAACCTTCAACATAGGCATACTCCTTTCCAACGGCAACAAATCGCCGGGACTGTCTGCCTTATACTATGCAGGATCCGCGAAAAACGTCAGAGTTCGCCCTCGCCGTCGGCAGTTTTGGGACGAACCGTGAGCCAGTAGTCGATTTTTCCCATGCCCAGCCCCTCAATCGTGATATCATAGGCCACATGCAGGTTACCGCCCTCCAGCGTCATTTCATCGTCAATGGCAGTCGTGCGGATGGTAATCATCAAGCTCCCCTCCGGGGTATTATAGAGGGATTCGTGAATATTCCCACGGACAAACACCATCTCGCTGGTGACGCTTCCGGTGCGCCGGAGAATCACCCGGTCCCGGCGGATCTCAAAGACAGTGGTAGTTCCTGCCAGACCGGTCAGCTCAGATTCCGCATAGCGCAGAAAGAGCACGCCCTCCTCGCCCTGCAGATCCGCTTCCGTGGTGAGCTCAATGGTGTCTGGCTCCTGGTCGATATAGCGCTGCATACCCTTGACATGCAGCAGAAAATCACACGCCATAACGCGCCTCCAGTGCCAGACCGATCAGGCGGTCCAGCAGCTCTGAATAGGGGATTCCGCTGGCCTCGAAGAGCTTCGGATACATGGAAATCGAAGTAAAGCCGGGCAGGGTGTTGATTTCGTTGAAAACCACCCGCTCGTCGTCAAAGCAAACAAAGAAGTCCACCCGGGACAAACCGGAACAGCCCATGGCCTGATAGACCTTGACCGCCGCCTGACGGAGCTCCTCGGCAGCCTTCTCGGAAATTCGGGCGGGGATATAGAGCTTGGATGTATCGGTCAGATATTTTGTCTCGTAGTCGTAGAACTCGGCGCCGGCTTCGATTTCGCCGCAGACGGAGGCGGCAGGGGTTTCGTTGCCCAGAACCGCAACCTCAACTTCTCTGCCGTGGATAAACTCCTCCACTAAAACCTTTCGGTCAAAGCGGACGGCGTTTTCCAACGCAGCCAGCAGGGCTTCCCGGCCTCTGGCCTTGCTGACGCCGACAGAGGAGCCGGTTCCTGCGGGCTTGACGAAGACGGGATAGGAGAACCGGGCTTCCACACGGTCCAGGACTTCCTTCGGCTTGGCCCGGAGCTGCTCCCGGGTCACAAGCTCCCAATCCGCCTGCTGAATCCCGGTCATGCCGGCAATCAGCTTGGTCAGGCACTTGTCCATACAGGCAGCCGAGGCGGCAACATGGCAACCCACATAAGGAATCCCCGCCAACTGGAGCAGGCCCTGCACGGAGCCGTCCTCCCCGTTCTCGCCGTGGAGAACCGGGAAGACCACGTCAATCCGCTCCCGCACCACATTTTCCCCCTCAAAGGAGAGCAGTCCCTGACCCCGGATGGGAGAAATCGCCGCGGTACGGTTGCCGGGATGCTCCCGCCAGGACCCGGTGGGAAGCTCGGAATAGTTCGCACCGCCGAAAAGGATCCAGTTTCCCTCCTTGGTGATGCCAACCGGGTACAGATTATATTTTTCCGGGTCCAGATGATTGAGCACGGATTCTGCAGAGCGCAGAGAAACCTCATGCTCGGGAGAAACGCCTCCGAAGAGAACGCACACATTTAGTTTTTTCACAGCTATTACCTCACATTGGAAATCTTATATACTATATCCCATTTCCCTGAAAAAAACAAGCATTTTTTCGGCCGCTTCAATCCCGAAAGAAAGCAGGGCGACGGGCTGCGCGGTACGGCAGGCTGCGGCTCAAGGAATATCCTCGTTGACCTCCATTTCCGGTTCATCGAGACGTTCCGGATGGAGCATCAGTTTGTGGAAATATTTGACAGCCGTGGCATAGTAAAAGCCGTCCACAATGCGCTCGTCTACATTCATGCTATAGTCTATGTACTTCCGTGTCACCACGCTGCCGTCCTCCTGCAACTCATTGACCCGGCTTTTTCGACCGAAGGCAAGGAAAATCGGCAGATTGCCGAAGTTGTAGAGATGGTGGAAAACAGCGGGAATACCCAGAGAGGCCATGGAGGTGAAGAAGATGGAGCCGTGGAAGGGACTGAGCTCCAGGAGCCACCGGGGCAGCAAGCCGAAATAGTCCAGCAGCTTCAGCAGCCAGACGGTAAATTTGAGCAGCACCCCGGGAATCATGCTGAAAAACGCCGCAGCGCCGTCCAGCGTGGAATCCAGCTCCATGCTTTTTCTTGCATCCTCAACGGCTGCATGAAATTTGCGATAGACCTCCGGCATACTGTCGCCGGGCCGAAGGTGAACCTTAACAACCGTCTCTGGGGCATCTGTTCGCATTTCCTTCTTGACCACCATACAGAACTGAATATCTTCCCCCCGGGAATAGACCTTGGATCCGGCAATAAAGCGGTTAATCGCGGGATACTTCGACACCGTCCGCACATAGGCAGCCAGCAGCGCCTCGGTAACTCCGAAGCTTTCATAGCCCTCAAGCCGCTTCTTTCGAATATAGGCCTCCAGCGCCGTAATCTCCAGTTGATCGTGGAAAAACACGTCGGCCTGATTGCGTTCCGGCATGACGTAGGCCCCCACGGCGGAAATCGGATCCAGGCTGCGAATTCTGCGGCCGTCGCTGCGGTCCCCCCAACTGGGATGATACTTACCGTCCTTGACCTGTCTCATGGCAAAGCAGAGGGGCAGATACGCCCCTAACAGCAGCGGCTCCGCCACAGAATTGAGAAGCTCTGGCAGACTGCGTCCGCCCGCCGGAAACACAGGCTGAAGCCAAACGCTTACACCAGTCCAAAACGCTGCGATGGGGCAGATCATCCAGAGCGGGCGAAGCTCCCCCGCCAGAGCGCCGTAGATCATCCCCGCGCAGACCGCCAGCGCAATCGAAAGCAGGATGCCCCCGTACAGAGGAATCCGTGGGGATGCCAGGAGGGCGATATCTACACAGAGAAGTCCGAAGGGCAGCGCCAGACGGTAGCTGCGATCCTGCCCGTGCATGAGCAGTTGCCAGGCAAAAAACAGCGCGGCCAGAGCCGGGAGGATGCCTTGAAACCAGGGCAGGCGGGACCCGCGGCAGCCTTGATTCAGCCCCGCATGCACCCGCAGCGAAAAACAGGCCAGAGCCAGAAGCGCCAGAAGCGCGGCAAGCCAGACAAACACATTTTTCCGCGAGACAGTATAGAATCTGCGTTGGGTATGGGGCATAGCTTCTTCCTTCTTTCCATTGAACATCAAGCCGTCGGCACCGGAAACGCGCTGCGTCAATCTCTGCGCTCCAGCAGAGAAACGGCAATTCGGCAATTTTCCCTTGCCCGTTGCTGCAGAGACTGTATGTCGTTTGGGCACAGGCTCTGCCCGGGAAGCCTGTCCACCAGCTCCCGCAGACGCTCGGAGCTAAGCTGCGCCATACTGCAGCAGCACTCGCCCCGGCCAATTTGATTCATAAAGCCCGAAACCTTCGGGTCGTAGGCAATTCCTGCAAGGGGCGTATTTTGAGAGACAGCAAAAATAAGCGCATGCAGCCGCATTCCAATCACGCCCTCTGCTCTGCGAATCAGGCCCACTGTCTCGCCGGCACTTCCGGTGGCCTCTACGACAACAGGGCCCGCCACACCGTGCCCGTCAAGCCGCTCCGCGATTTTGAGGCAAACCGCCCGATCCCGGAGCGGCTCCATCGCCAAAATGACCGGCCTCCATCCATAAGTCTTAGCGGCATAGAGGGCGGCATCGGCGAGCGCGTCAAGATGTTGGCTCAAATCCTTCCAGGGACGGGGCGCGAGAATCAGAATCTGCTCCTCCGGGGCAATTCCAAGCTCAGTGCAGCGTGCTTCGACCCGCGCCGGATCGGCGGCAGGTACCAGAAAAGCCAGGTCTGCCGTAATGTCGGTGGGAACACCGGTGACGCCAAGCTTCTCCAAATCCCAGCGGGATCTGTCGTCCCGGAGGGTGATCCGGTCTACATAGCGGGAAAGCACCCTCTGAGTCTGACGGCAGTTGAACCCTCTGCTGACCGGTCCGATCCCGCAGGCAAAGAGCATCACTTGATTGCCCCTGCGCTTGGCATTGCGAATGGAGTTGAGATAATACCAGAGAGAACGGGAGGAAGTGGCGTCCTGAATCAGACTGCCTCCGCCGGAGAGGTAGAGGGCGGTTTTCCGCATCAGGCGGCGGAGCTTCCATGGATGAAAGGTATAAATACTTCCGGCCTCGGAATCCCTGGCTGTTGCCGCAGGAGAACGGGACGTCACATACAGGGGCAGATCCGGGTCGATCTCCCGGAAGCATTTTACGAGGGCAGCAAGAATGGCCTCATCCCCGACGTTATCCTTTCCGTAGGCGCCGCAAATCAGAACGCCGTCCCGCTTACGGGCGGCGGCCCGGGCCGTCCTGCGGAGAATCGTTTCATAGATTTCCTTTTGTCTTTGAACGGTGGAGTCCACCGAATAATATTGCTTCGCCTTCTCATACAACCGCTCGGCATAGCCCTCCATCAGAGGCCGGTTCTGCGCCAACCGGGTCATATACTGAGCCAGCGTATCCACGTCCTTCGGCGTAAAGAGCAGGCCGTTGACTTCATGCTCAATCAGATTCGGAATCCCGCCGACACGGGTTGCTATCGTCCCGCAGCGGTGACTTGCGCCCTCAGCAATGGCATAGGGGAAGCCCTCTGACAGAGAGGTAAGCAAATTCACATCCAGTGCAGAATAAAAGCTGTGGGTGTCGCTGATCCAGCCGGCAAATGCGACGGTTCCGGCGGGACAGAGCTCTGCCGCCAGAGTCTCCATCTGCGCCCGCTGTTCCCCGTCCCCGGCGATAATCAGTCGGGCTCCGGGGCAGACTGCAACAGTCTTTGCAAAGGCGCGAATCAGAGTCCCCATATCCTTCACGGGATTGATTCGGGCAGCAATGCCGAATACAGTCAAATCCGCCTCCGGCTGAATGCCGACACTGCGCAAGTAGGCGTCCCGATCCAGCGCCGGGGCGCCGAGATCAAAGGGTACGCCGTTGGAAATCACAAAACAGCGATTGGGGTCAAAGTCCCGCTCACAGAGCATTTGAACCGTGGGTTGGGAGACACCGATCCAGTAGTCCATTCGGCGCAGCGCCAGCTTGTTCAGCGTTCCGTAGCTGACAGCCGCCAGAGGACGGCCCATATAGTCCAGACGATAATCACTGTGAACGGTGGTGATGGTCGGCAGTCCGGTTCTGCTGCGAACAAAGCTTCCAATCAGATTGGAGCGCGAACCGTGACAGTGCAAAATCTGAAAGTTCTGTTCCCGCACCATGTCCGTAATCGTCCGAATCACGGTGAACAAGGAGCCGGTCAGAACCTGTGTGGGAATGCCCAGAGATCGGGCTTCTTCGGCAAAGGGGCCTTCCATGAAGCAGACCAGCATTACATCCTCAGTCTTGGAAAGGCCGGCAAGCAGCGTGTGAACATGGGTCTTTGCGCCTCCCACATCGCCGCCTGAAATCATATGGAGGATCTTCATCGCGTTCCCTCCGCTCAGTAATAGTATATCATACTTGTCCCCCATAAAACCCTTGAAGCGCGTGCTATGGCGCATTGTCCGGATTGAAACATAAGCCGGTTTTTTTGCGCCAAAGGCGCAGAACGGACAGCGCCCTTTGCGCAATGTCTCTGCAATCAGACGACACATTTGGGGATGGGAATCGAAGCAGTCGCAAATATTGTGCTATATTGCCCCAAGTATTATACAACTTTTCTCTGCATAATTCAACGATTTCTTTCAGGCTCTTTCCAGGTTTCAAAACAGTTCAAAGCGCCGAGGAGCTGCAGCTTGCAGCCCTCGGCGCCTGAAACAGTACCGGGTAAATTATTGGGCCTCGTTGGAAATCATATCGGCTGTGACCTGAGAATCCGGGCTGGAAGTCAGATCATAGTCGCGGTAAACCGTCAGGCCGGAGCCGGCAGGTATCAGCTTACCGATGATGACGTTCTCCTTCAGACCCACCAGCTTATCAACCTTGCCCTTAATGGCAGCCTCGGTCAAGACCTTGGTTGTCTCCTGGAAGGAGGCGGCGGAGAGGAAGGATTCGGTGGCCAGGGAGGCCTTGGTGATGCCCATGAGGATCAGCGTGGCAGTGGCGGGACGCTTCAGCGTCAAATCGGTTTCGCCCCCATCAATCCGGGCCTGAATCTCGCGGTTCTGCTTCTCGATCAGCTCATTGGCCTCCTCGAATTCCGCCACGTCTACCTGAGTCTCGGACAGCAGCTCGGTATCGCCGGGATCGTCCACCTTGACCTTCCGCATCATCTGGCGGATAATGACCTCGATGTGCTTCTCGTTGATGTCAACGCCCTGCTGACGGTAAACGGCCAGAACCTCCTGCGTCAGGTAATCCTGCACCTTCTCCTCGCCCCGGATGCGGAGCACGTCGTGGGGGCTGAGGGGACCGTCGGTAATCCGGTCGCCCTTGTGGACCTCTTTGCCGTTCTCCACCCGCAGGCCGACGGAGTAGGGCACCTGATATTCCATAACCTCGCCGTCCTGGGACGTGACTGTGATGGAGCGAAGGGCGGTGCGATGGGTTTCATCCACGGCAACAACGCCGGTGGTTTCGGAAATAATCGCCATCTTCTTGGGCTTGCGGGCCTCGAACAGTTCTTCAACACGGGGAAGACCCTGTGTAATATCGTCGCCGGCCACGCCGCCGGTGTGGAAGGTACGCATGGTAAGCTGGGTACCGGGTTCACCGATGGACTGGGCGGCAATAATGCCGACTGCTTCGCCGGGATCAACCAGCTTGGATGAGGCAAGGTTCATGCCGTAGCAGCGGGCGCAGACGCCGCTGCGGGCGCGACAGCCCAATACGGAGCGAACATAGACGCGCTCAATGCCGTGGACCAGGAAGTTCTTGGCATCCTCCTCCCGGAGCATGTTCTCCTTGGCGTGCAGGAGCTCACCGGTCTGGGGATCCACGATGTCTTCCACCGGGAAGCGGCCGTGAATCCGTTCTCCGAAGGTGGAAATTGTCTTGCCCTTCTCCACAATCTC
>JAGAEW010000110.1 GCA_017612935.1 Oscillospiraceae bacterium | reverse complement strand
TTCCGTCGTGTTTGCCAGTTTTTTGACTTTCATTCAGCTCTTTGACTTGACCAATCCGGTAAAACGTTCTTTCAGGTTGTACGTCCTTTCTGTGCCGAGCGTATTGCGCATGACACCGAGCAGCCAACGACGAATCCGCCCCCAGAGAGATTCCACCTTTTTTTTGCTGCTTGTCCAGCTCTGGTCAAAGTGGTGGATGGTGTAGCTTTTGGGGGACGGTTTGTTCCATATCCTTGTAACATTATTGGGGCAGAAGCAGATCTGAGGATAGACATGCAATCCCTTGCTTGTCTGCTCCTTCCCATTTTTTTGAATTCCGAGTTTTTCAAAGCAGTCTGTAATGATATAGGTATTTGGGAGCGTATCAAGCTTTCCGCTCGCAGTCAAAAACGACCGATCTACATAATAGGATAGCAGCTCACCAATGATTGGATTTTCAGATTCGGCACCCATAACAGCTGTAATGGGGTTGTCTTTTGATTCAAAGCCAGTAAAAATTGTGTTATCTAAAAACTTGTCCAAAGACTGCAGCACTTCAACATCCGTACCAAAATATAAGCCACCCTGTGTGTATAGGGCGTACAGACGAACAAAGTCGGAAACAAACGCCCATTTTTTTGCCTCATAGGCCTGCTTTGTCCAGAGCGTTGAGGCGATATCAAAAGTATCCTCGTTCCATTCTACAATTTTGTAGTCAGGGAGATATTTTCTCCAGCTGGCAATGCAGCGTTGAATCAGCTCATTTTTTTGCCCTCTGCCGAACCAGCAGTAATGGATGACTTTTGGGATCATGATACTACCTCACTGTTGTCTTTGAAAGAATCAGTTTGTATAAGTCGGTTTGAACGGCACTGACCTTATAGGGTTGAACTGCAATGAAAGCTGCGTTGCCGTATTGCCCACGAAGCCCAGGGGAAGAAAACAGAAGGAAGATCGCTTCGGCAAATCCGACAGCATCTCCACTATCCAAAAGAACACCGGATTGATTCGGAAGAACTAATTCGTCATGCCCCCGGTTGTGGGAGGCGACGACCGGCTTGGCGCAGAGCATTGCCTCGATGATGTTCAGGGGCATTCCCTCCCGTTTGCTGCAGGAGACCACCAGATCCACGGCGGGTACAACCCGCTCCAAATCGGTGCGATAGCCCAACAGCCTGACGATTCCCTCCAGACCTTCGGCGCGGATCTGCGCCCGGAGCTCCTGCTCTTTGGGGCCGTTGCCGGCCAGCAGAACCTTGAGCTTCGGAATTTTATCCTTCAGCAGAGCGGCTGCGGAGATCAGGGTTTTCTGATTTTTATTTTCATTCAGCTCCCCGGTGCAGAGGATTACAAAATCCTCTGCCAACAGGCCTTCGGCCTGCCGCATGGCAAGCTGTTCCTCTGCCGTGGCGGGATGGTAGCGCGTTTCATCGACCCCAATACCGTGGATGTGGGCGATTTTTGTGCGTCCGCTGAACTTTTCCTGCGCCAGGGCATAATCTGCCTGATTGATGGTAATAAGCAGGTCGCAGTGCTTTGCCAGATGCCGCTCAATCGGATAATAGATCAGCCATGCCGCTTTGGAGGCGCCTGCATAGAAGTGAAAGCCGTGGGCCATATAGATCACCCGGGTTCCCAGCTTTCGTGCCTTTTTTGCAGCAAGTCGGGCAACAACGCCCCCTACAGGCGTATTACAAAGGATCACATCGTAGTGCTCCTCCGATAGCAGCTTCTTCAACTGCCGATAGGCCCCAAAATTGTCCGGGCTCTTGGGAGAACGGGCAAAGGGCGTTTCGATCAATCTGTCGCAGTGCTTCAGTTGAAGCCCATTTTTTTCGGACAGATTGTCGTGGGCGGCAACGTGGACCGTCCAGCCCTGTTCCTGAAGCTGCTGCATATGGGGCAGATGAAACTGGCAGATATGGCTCAAAACCGTTGCAATATAAAGTATTTTCATAGAAAAACCACACCGTCATCCGGTCAGTCCCTGGCCAGTAAACATTGCCTTTCGTTAGAATTATTAAGAAATCGCAGAAAAAACAACGCGCAATCCCAGCGCAACTGCTGCAATACTCGTTGTCTCACGCCGTAAGCGGAAAAAGGAGCGAGATGAATCCCTGCAGTCGGAATTTTGAAAATTTTTCCAAAGCACACGCTCTGTGAGGGTCAATTTGCACAAAAAATCCTGTAAAATTCAACTTATTATATCCCATCATACAGAGAAAAGCAATAGAATTTTTGTTTTTTTATTTAATATAACAAGGACGAATTCGCGCGAAGCGATTACAAGTCCCGGGTTTTTTCGTCATAATGACCGTTTTCTCCGGAAATAAAACGAATTTTGCAAGAAAAAAGGTCACAATGACGAAATTGAATATGCGTGAGCAGCTCGTTGCAAATTGTGGGCTGTCGTCAGAGCTGTTTTTACCGATGCGGCGCAAGCTGTATAATTTATCTTCCTGCGGGCAAGCTCTCATAAAAGGAGGGGTGCATTTGGATGCGTTTGAACAGAACCTGACGACGAGATTTGCGCAGGCAGCGGATTTTACACATCGTCCGATTCAAACAGCCGGACTGAACTGCACGCTGATGTTTCTGGAGGGCTTGACCTCCGGCGCTGACATTGCAGATTTTGTACTGCGGCCGCTGGCCCGCAACCGAGAGCCGACGGCCGCGGCTGCGTTGGCGGAGGAGTTGCTGCGGGGTGGGGTGGAGACTGCTTCGGCCAGTGCCTGCGCCGATCCGGAGGAGGCCGTCTGCAAGCTGCTCAACGGCTTTTGTGTACTCTGCATTCCCGGCGCAGGGGGGGTCGCCTTTGAAGTCAAGTCCGGTCAGATTCGCGGTCCATCGGAGCCGGAGGTGGAGAGCACCACCCGTGGGCCAAAGGATGCCTTTGCCGAAACAGCCCGAACCAACACCGCCCTGCTGCGCCGTCACCTGCGGACAGAAAAGCTCTGCATCTGGGAAACCGTAGTGGGACGGGAAAGCCGAACCAACGTGAGCCTGCTCTGGCTTGACGGGACAGCGGAGCCGGAGACCGTGGAGCGCATGAAGCGGCGGCTGCAGGAGCTGGAGCTTCGGGATCTGCTGACGCCGGCAGCGGTGGAGCATTTGCTGCCGGGGCGGCGGGGAACGCCATTCCCCCTGCTCCAGTATACCGAGCGGACGGACAAGCTGGCCACCGGTCTGCTGGCAGGCCGGGTCGGCATTTTTGTGGACGGCCTGCCGGTGGGCTATTTGGCCCCGGTCAATCTGGGCTGGCTGCTCCAGTCGGCGGAGGATCGGGACACAGACCCCTTCTCTGCCCGCTTTCTCAAGGTGCTGCGGCTGATTGCGCTAACTTCCGCCCTGCTCCTGCCGGCGCTCTATGTGGCTATGGCGGAATTTCATCAGGAAATGCTGCCAACAGCACTGCTGGAGGCCATCATTGAAAGCAAGCAAAAGGTCCCTTTTCCGACGGCGGTGGAGGTGCTTGGCCTGCTGACGGCCTTTGAGCTTTTACAGGAGGCCGGGCTTTCCGCGCCGAAGGCTGTCTCCCAACCGGTGTCGATTATAGGCGGTCTGGTGGTGGGGACTGCGGCAGTGGAGGCAAATTTGATTTCTCCGGCAGCCCTGATTCTGGTTTCGGCGGCCGGGATCTGCGGCTTTGCCCTCCCCGGCAAGAGCTTTGCCGACGCCATTCGGCTGTTCCGCTTCGGCCTGACCCTCTGCGCGGCGCTGGCAGGGCTCTTCGGCCTGACACTGGCAGTGCTGGCCATGCTGATCCACTTGTCCGGTCTGAACTCCTTTGGTCGGGCGTGGCTGGCTCCCTACTCCGAACTGAAGGCTGCAGACAAAATGAACGAAAAAAACGGAGAAAAAGCCTGATTATTTCCCGGTTTTTTTCAAAAAAACTATTGCTTTTTTTATAATGAAGTGCTATAATTGCTATGTTATTTAGGGTAGGGAGTGTTAGAGAGGCCGTCAAGCCTCTCTTTCTATTATGTCAGATCGTCCTACCCGGTGGAGGACAGTATGAAAATAACGGAACGTGTCCGGGCCTTTGCCCAGCCGGTGGTGGAAGCCCACGGCTGCTCTCTCTGGGACATAGAATATGTCCGGGAGGGGGGCGAATGGTTCCTGCGCCTGTATATCGACAAGACAGGCGGCGTAAATATCAATGACTGTGAAGCCATTTCCCGGGAGCTTGATCCCATTCTGGATCGGGAGGATCCCATTGAAGGCAGCTATCGCTTTGAGGTCTGCTCCGCTGGGCTGGAGCGGCAGCTCAAACGGCCCTCGGATTTTGCTGCGTTTCTCGGGGAGAAGGTAACGGTCAAGCTCTATCGCCCCCTTGACGGCGTACGGGAATATCCCAGTGTGCTGCGAGGCTATGACAACGGCGATGTCACCGTGGAATACAACGGTAAGACCCTGACCTTTCTCAAGTCCCAGGTCGCACTGGTGCGGCTTCGGGTGGACTTTTCGTAATACAGGAGGTACATACCATGAATCAGAATGCCAGCGCAGAGATTTTTGCCGCCCTGCGGCAGTTGGAGCGGGACAGAGGGATTCCCGTGGACTATATGACCGATCGCATCACCCAGGCGCTGCTTGCAGCCTACAAAAAGGATCGGGTCGGTTATGTGGACAATGTTTTTGTCGAGCTCACCGAATCCTCCTTGAAAATGTATGCCCAGAAGGAAGTTGTGGATGAGGTTCTTACTCCCGCTACGGAAATTCAGATTGACGCGGCTCGCCACATCGCCCCCCACTGTGAGCTGGGGGATCTGGTGAACGAAGAAATACAAACCCAGGCCTTCGGCAGAATTGCCGCTCAGACTGCAAAGCAGGTCATTATCCAGGGCATCCGCGAAGCCGAGCACGGCATGGTCTACGACAAGTTCTCTTCGAAGGAACACGAAATTATAACTGCCACTGTCTCCCGCATCGACAACAGCAGCGGAGACATGGCTGTCCGTATCGGCCAGGGCTCCGACCGCACTGAGGCGTGGCTGACGACCCGGGAGCAGGTCAGCAGCGAACAGTACCACGAGGGGGATCTGATTCGCGTCTATGTGGTGGAGGTGCGCAAGGGCAACAGAGGCCCGCAGATTGTCGTCTCCCGCACCCATCCCGGTCTGGTCAAGCGTCTGTTTGAGCTGAACGTCCCCGAGATTGCCTCCGGTGAGGTGGAAATCAAGTCCATCGCCCGAGAAGCCGGCTCCCGTACGAAGCTGGCAGTCCGTGCCGTGGATGAGAATCTGGATCCCGTCGGCACCTGCGTCGGCCCGAAGGGGAGCCGCGTTGCCGCGGTCGTGGATGAGCTGCACGGGGAGAAAATGGACATCGTGGTTTGGGACGAGGATCCCGCCAGATTCATTGCCGCCGCACTGGCGCCCGCCGATGTAATCAGCGTCACCATGTCGGAGACAGAGAAGGCCTGTCGCGTCATTGTGCCCGACGATCAGCTCTCTCTTGCCATCGGCAAGGAGGGCCAGAATGCTCGCCTGGCGGCCCGCCTGACCGGTCACAACATTGATATTAAGCCGGCCTCCCAGGCAACTGTCCCGCTTGCAGAAGAGGAAGCCGATCCGGTCGAGGTCGTAACAGAGGACGCTGCAGCAGACGAAGCAGAAATCGCCGCGGCGGAAGAATAATGAAATCCGCTGCTTGAAGACTGCGCGGCGTATTCTGTAAATCAGCAGCATTTTGGAAAGGAGGACACTCTGTGCCAAAGAAAATTCCCATGCGCCAGTGCCTTGGCTGCCGGGAAATGAAGCCCAAGCCCGAGCTGGTGCGGGTTGTCCGCTCCCCGGAGGGAACGGTCAGCGTGGATTTGCGGGGCAAAGCCCCAGGGCGCGGCGCCTATGTGTGTCCCAGTGCAGACTGTTTGAAAAAGGCGCTTCGATCCAGGGCCCTGAGCCGGAACCTCGGTGTGGAGATTCCTCCGGACCTGTATGATACCCTTGCCCAACAAATGGAGGAAACAGATGGAACAACGAATTGATAAAACCCTGGGGCTGCTGTCTATCGCCCGGAAGGGAGGAAAGCTTCAGTTGGGTGAGGAGAGCGTCGGAGCTCTGCAGGCGGAAAAGCGGGCGCGACTGACGATTCTGGCGTCAGACGCCGGAGCTGCTACGGTTCGCCGTATTCGACAGCAGGTGGAGGGAACCCGGCAGCAGGTTCTTGTCTTGCCCTATGACAAGCAGAGCTTGGGCGCGGCGCTGGGGCGTCAGACCGTAGCGGTTGCCGCGTTTACAGATGTCAGTCTTGCGCTGGCGATGGTGAAGACCCTTCAGCCCGAGACGGTGGACCCGGAACTCCTGCGGGACCTGGAACAGCGCGTTTCCCGGGTCAAGGCACGCAGGAACAGTAGACGTTAAGTGGAGGTGGCTATATGAGTTTAGTAAAATATCGGATCAGAGAGGTTGCCGCAGATTTCGGCATTGCAGCCAAGGATGTTTCCGCCATTGTGGAGCAGTACTTTGAGAAGCCCAAGAGTACGGCCCAGCCTCTGGATGAACAGCAGCTCAACCTGGTTTTTGATGTGCTGACCCAGCGCAATCAGATTGAATCTGTGGAAGCCGTTTTCGCCGCAGCCTTTGCGGCGAAGCAGGCGGAGGAGAAGCGTGCGGAGGAGAAGCGAGCAGAAGAGAAGCACGCGGACCGTGCGCCCGCAGTCGGCGGGGCCGAGGAAACGCCCGCCGGGGGACAGAGCCGGGCAGAATCCCCCAAGCCGGTCGCGCCCTCCAAAGCGGAGGAGAAGAAGCCGGCGCAGAGCAAGCAGCAGCCCCAAAAGCAGCCTGCCGAGCAGCGCAAGCGGGAACGCCGGGTCGTGGATACCTCCGCTGTTCAGGTCAACGCCGACCGCTTTGATGACCGGGTGGATACGCTGATTTCCGAACGGGATCAGAACCGTTCCGGCGGCAAGCAAAAAATTACCAACAAAAAGCAAAAGCAGCAGCAGGTCTCCAAGGGCGCCAAATCCAAGGAGGACGAGCGCAAGCGGATGAACCGTCTGCGTCTGGAGGTCATTAAGAAGACTCCCCTCACAGTCAAGATTCCCGATGAAATCACCGTGGGTGAGCTGGCTATGCGGATGAAGAAAACCGCAGGCGAGCTGATTAAGTGCCTGATTAAGAACGGCGTCATGGCAACGGTCAACCAGACCATTGACTTCGATACGGCGGAATTTGTCGCCACAGAGCTTGGCTGCAAGGTTGAGCGGGAGATCATCATGACCATTGAGGATAAGCTCTTTAATGACCATGAGGATACAGAAGAAGAACTGGTCACCCGTCCTCCCGTTGTGGTGGTTATGGGTCACGTCGATCACGGCAAGACCAGTCTGCTGGACGCTGTGCGGAAGACAAATGTTGTGGCCGGCGAGGCCGGCGGCATCACCCAACATATCGGCGCCTACACCGTCAAGATCAACGACAAGCTGATTACCTTCCTCGATACCCCCGGTCACGCGGCCTTCACTTCCATGCGGGCCCGCGGCGCCATGTGTACCGACGTTGCCATTCTGGTGGTCGCAGCAGACGACGGCATTATGCCCCAGACCATTGAGGCCATCAACCACGCCAAGGCTGCCAACATTCCCATCATTGTGGCCGTCAATAAAATGGATAAGCCCGGGGCAAACCCGGATCGGGTTCTGACCCAACTGACCGAACACGAGCTTGTGCCCGCAGAGTGGGGCGGCGACACCGAGGTCTGCCGCATCTCGGCCAAGCAGGGCACCGGCATCGACGAGCTGCTGGAAACGGTCATACTTACCGCCGAGCTGCAGGATCTCAAGGCGAACCCCAACCGCGCCGCCAAGGGCACCATCATTGAGGCCCGTCTGGACAAAACCCGCGGCCCCATTGCCACCCTTCTGGTCCAGAACGGCACCCTGCATCAGGGCGACCTGATTATTGCCGGTACTGCCGTCGGCCACGTCCGCGTGATGACGGACGACAAGGGCAAGTCCATCCAGCATGCCGGCCCCTCTATCCCGGTGGAGATTACGGGTCTGGCGGAAACGCCCGGTCCCGGCGACAGCTTTGAGGCGGTCAGCGACGAGCGCATGGCCCGTCAGTTAGTGGAGCAGCGCAAGCAGAGGGCCAAGGATGAGCTGGCAAAGCTGCAGTCCAAGGTCACGCTGGAGAATCTCTTCGACCAGATGAAGAAGGGCGAGATGAAGGAGCTCAACATACTCGTCAAGGCAGACGTTCAGGGCTCTGCCGAAGCAGTCAAGGCAAACCTGATGAAGCTCAACAATGAAGAAGTCGTCGTCAAGGTAATCCACTCCGGCGTCGGCGCCATCAGCGAATCCGATATTCTGCTGGCTTCCACTGCCAACGCAATTATTGTCGGCTTCAACGTGCGGCCGGACGCTGCCGCTGCAGTATCCGCCCAGCGCTCCAATGTGGACATTCGCCTCTACTCTGTCATCTACGAGTGTCTCGAAGAAATCGAGTCCGCCATGAAGGGTATGCTGGCCCCCAAGTACCGCGAGGCTGTCATCGGACACGCCGAGGTCCGCGTGCTCTACAAGGTCAGCGCCATCGGAACCGTGGCCGGCTGCTATGTCAAGGACGGCAAAATCACCCGGGACTGCAAGGTGCGGGTGCTGCGGGATAACGTGGTCATTTATACCGGCGAATTGGGAAGTCTGCAGCGCTTCAAGGATTCCGTCAAGGAGGTCCAGGCGAATTTCGAATGCGGAATGTCCGTGGCAAAATACAACGACCTCAAGGAAGGCGACATCTTTGAATGCTTCATCATGGAGCAGTATCGGGACTGAGCCTGATAAGATATGGGCGGCAAAGGCCGCCCATATCTTATCAGAATAGAAGGAATAACCGGAGGAAAGCATATGAAACGTGACCGCACTGAAATTTTTGAGTGTCAGCGTACCCTTCCGGCGGTTCTTCGGCTGGGCCTGCCGACGATTGCAGGACAAGTCATTTTGGTCCTCTATAATCTGGCGGATACATTCTTTATCGGCCTCACCGAAAATGATGCAAAGCTGATTTCCGTAACGGTGTGCATGCCCGCCTTCATGGTTCTGTCCGCCATTGCAAATCTCTTCGGTGTCGGCGGCGCCTCGGCAATCTCCCGGGCCTTCGGCAAGAAGGATGAAGGTCGGGCGGGGCAGAGCGGCGCCTTTGCCCTATGGGGCGCGGCGGTTGCTACCCTGCTCTACTGCCTTCTGATCTGGCTGCTGGCCGATCCCATCGTGGACCTGCTGGGGGGCGCCCACAGGGATGTCCACGCTTCTGCCAAAACCTACCTTTTGGTGACGGTTGCCCTGGGCGGGTTCTGCACGACAGGCAGCAATCTGCTGGCGCATTTGATTCGCACGGAGGGAAATGCGGCGATATCCGGGATCGGAATCATTTTGGGTGGACTTTTGAATATCGGGCTCGACCCGTTGTTTATGTTTGTTTTGCTGCCGGCCGGGCAGGAGGTGTTCGGGGCGGCCCTGGCCACTGCTCTGGCAAACCTGCTGAGCTTTCTCTACTTTCTGCTGGCCCTGGCATGGATCCGGAGGAAGGGATCCCGGCTTCGATTTTTCGCCAATTTTAATTTTTTGCGGAACGGCGTTCCCCGGGAGGTCATGAGCACCGGCCTCTCCGCCTGCCTGATGACCCTGTTTGAGAACATTTCCTATGCCGTGCTGGATAACCGCATGATGCGAGCAGGGCTGGCCTGTCAGGCCGGCATCGGGGTTGCAAAAAAGCTGAATATGCTGTCCCACAGCGTGACCCGCGGCATGGCCCATGGAGTTTTGCCCTTCCTTGGCTACAACTATGCCGCCCGGCACTTCGGACGGCTGAAGCGGGCGCTTGGCTGGGCCGCCGGAATCACCGTGGGCCTGTCCCTGATCAACATGAGCATCTGCCTGATCTTGTGCGAGCCCCTGTCGGCCGCCTTTTTGAACGACAACGGAGATTCCCTGTTATTCGGGGCGCGCTTTCTCCAGATTCTCTGCCTCGGCGCCCCGTTTTCAGCATTTTCCTACACCGTGATTTCCTTCTTCCAGGCAGTAAAGCGCAACGGTCAAGCCTTTTCTCTGGCAGTGCTGCGGAAGGGAGCGGTGGATATTCCGTTGATGCTGCTGCTGGGGATCCTGTTCCCGATCTACGGACTGGTCTGGGCAACGCCGCTGGCAGATCTGATCTGCTGTATTACGGCGACAGTGCTGTTTTTGCACTGGCTTCGACAGCATAAAAAGGAACTCAATTTGCACATGCTTCCTGCGGAAGCTCAGCCTGAGGATTATGTTCTGCAATAAAAATGCGGGCCAACCAATCTGAAGCGGGCAAGCATATGCACTGTGCTTTTCTGCAAAGGAGAAACTTCATCTCCGATTGAAAGGAGGAATTGTTATGCCATCCAACCGAATCGGTAGGATCAACGAAGAAATCCAGCGGGAGCTTTCCGAGCTGCTGCGAACCCTGAAGGACCCACGGGTACAAAAGACCATGGTTTCCATCACCCGGGTAGACACCACATCCGATCTTCGCTACGCGAAGATCTATGTTTCCATCTACGACAAGGACCAGTCCCGAGAGGTGCTGAAGGGCCTCAAGTCCTCCGGCGGCTATCTACGCCGGGAGTTGGCTTCCCGTCTGCGCCTTCGCTACACCCCGGAGCTGGTTTGGACTGAGGACCATTCCATCACCTACGGTGCGAGAATTCTGGACATTCTCTCCACCCTCGACATTCCCAGGGACGAAAACGACGGAACAGAGGAGGCAAGGGAATGACTGCACATCTGAGCTTGCAGGAGGCTGCGGACTTTCTGCGGCAGGGGGACGACTATCTGATTCTCTCCCACCGCCGTCCCGACGGTGACACCGTGGGTTCCTGTGTGGGCTTGTGCCGGGCGCTGCGGGCCATAGGCAAGCAGGCCTGGATCTATCCCAATCCTCAGTTTACCCCAAGATTTGCACCCTATCTGGAGGGGCTGATAGCGGAAGGGCAGGGGCAGCGTGCCGATGCCGGGACCTTCACGGTGCTCTCCTGCGACATTGCCTCCCCTGCGCTCTTTCCCTTCGGCATGGAGGAAGCTCGGGTGGAGCTGGCCGTGGACCACCACGGCACCAACAACGGCTTTGCCGTCCGGACCCTGGTAGATCCCAATGCGGCTGCCTGCGGCGAGCTGCTGACGGCCTTGATTCCTCTGCTGGGGGTGGAAATGGACCGCTACATGGCCGAGGCCGTCTATGTGGCGATTTCTACGGATACGGGCTGCTTCCGTTATTCCAACGTCACCGCCGCCACCTTCCGGGCTGTTGCCTGCTGCCTGGAGGCCGGAGCACGAGTCTACCCAATCAACCGGGCCTTTTTTGAGGTAAAGCGCCGCCCCCGGCTGAGTTTGGAGGCATGGCTGGTGGAGCATATGGAATTTTTTTCCGATGGCCGTGTGGCCCTGTCTGTCATTGAAGCCGGGTTGATGAAACGCCTGGGTCTGACAGAGGACGACATCGACGATATTTCCGGCTTTGGTCGAACCATCGAGGGCGTGGAAATTGCAATTCTGCTGCGAGAGGTGGAGCAGGGAACGGGCAAGGTTTCCGTACGAACCAGCCCTGCCTACGACGCAGCAAAAATCTGCAAACGTCTCGGCGGCGGCGGGCATCCCGGCGCTGCAGGCGCCAGCTTGCCCGGGGGGATCCCCGCAATCCGGGAGGCCGTTCTCGCCTCCGTCGCAGAGGAGATCGACCTGTAATGGCAAACGGAATTTTAATTGTAGACAAACCGGCGGGCTGGACGTCCCAGGATGTGACAGCAAAGCTGCGGGGTGTCTTCCACGAGAAGCGGGTTGGCCACGGCGGCACCCTTGACCCAATGGCGACGGGGGTGCTTCCCGTTTTTCTGGGCAGAGCCACCCGGGCGGTGCCGTTCTTTGAGCACGCGGACAAGGAATACGAGGCAGTGCTGCGGCTGGGACTTGTCACCGATACCCAGGATGTGACGGGGCGGATGCTGGAGGAGCATACAGTCTCCGTTACAGCCGAAGCGCTGGAAGCTGTTCTGCCTCGCTT
>JAGAEW010000109.1 GCA_017612935.1 Oscillospiraceae bacterium | reverse complement strand
GACGGTCTGACCCCGGAGCTGAGCGCCACTCAGCTTTTGCAGTATGTGCCGCAGGTGGAAGCGTTCTGCCGCCCTGTCTGCAAACAGATTTTCAGCATTGACAGCACAAACATGGCCCCGTCCCGCTGGCTGCAAATTGCCGGCTGTATTCATGAAAATTATGACAAGTACGACGGCTTTGTCATCACCCACGGCACCGATACCATGGCTTACACAGCGGCTGCACTGTCCTATTTGATTCAGCACAGCCCCAAGCCCATTATTCTCACAGGTGCGCAAAAGCCGATCGGTTCCGACAACACCGATTCAAAAATCAATCTGGAGGACGCATTCCGCTGCGCCTGCTCTTCCATGCGCGGCGTGATGGTGGTCTTCAACGGGAAGGTCATTCTGGGAACCCGCGCCAGGAAAACACATTCCAAGAGCTTCCGTGCTTTTTCCTCGATCAACTATCCGGAACTGGCCTACATTCAGGACGGCCATGTATTGAGCTTTATACAGCCGGAATGCCAGAATCAGCCTGTGTTCTATGACAGGCTGGGAGAGCGGGTTGCCTTGCTCAAGATGATTCCCGGCACGGACAGCTCCCTGCTGGAGTGGCTGCTGGAACGGAACGACGCGCTGATTATTGAGAGCTTCGGCGTAGGAGGCATGCCGTCCTACAAGGGCACGGATTTCTATGACATGATGGCCCAGGCAATCAAACGAGGAAAAACCATTGTCATGACCACTCAGGTTGAAAACGAAGGCAGCAACCTCTCCATTTACAGCGTCGGCAGTCGGCTCAAGACCGAGCTGGGTGTGCTGGAAGCCTACGACATGACCACAGAGGCGGTAGTCGCCAAGCTCATGTGGATTTTAGGCCAGACCAACGATCCCAAGCAGATTCGCGCCCTGTTCTACTCCCCTGTTGCGGATGATCTGCTGTATCCGGTTTCTGAAGCATAATCGAAAGCAAAGCTGGGCGCAGTCGCTGCGTCCAGCTTTATTTATTTTTCCTTGACCGGGCGGAATACATAGTACCGCTGCCCGATGTAATTAATCACGCAGTAGACGAAGGTACAAGCCAGCATAACCAGACTGTGCCGGAAAGTTTCGGTAGCTGCTTCTTTGGCAACAATCTGCTGTATCCAGTCCGAAATGGAATAAAAGAACGGCAGCGTAATCAGATACTCAAATACCTTATAGAGCAGAACCTTTGCAATCAGATAACTTGTGCCAACCGAGACAAAGAACATGATCCACCACCAGCGGGAAATCTTCAGATCGCGGAAGGTAACAAATCGATTGAGCAAAAAGGAAACAATGGTCTGCATTGCAAATTCTATGTAGAGCGCAGGGTCCGTTGCCACATCAAAAACCAGGTGGAGCACCAGCATAACGGCATTGCAGATAGCATAATTCAAAATGCCAAGCGCAACATAGATCCAGAATGTTTTGTCCAGGATTTTACTAATCTTCATCATACTCCGCCTCCGGTGCGTACATCAAGTTTAAATCTACAATTACATCAATTCCTTCCACATGGCCCTGCCCGGTGAACTGCCAAAAATCCGTCTGAAATCCGAAACTCTGATTGTCTTGATATTCTGCGATCCAGAAGGAATAATCCATCAGATTTTCCAGGTGCATAATGGAATAACCGTATTGTTGATTGAAATAGACTCCGGCGTCATAGCCGCCGTCGGTGATTGTCTTGCAAAAGCATTGCGCCCATTCTCCCACACTCGAGCTCGCCTTTCCACCGGTGCGGCCGTCGAAGGCCTCCTCCCAGTCAAAAAAGACCGGAAGATCCAGCGGAACGCCATCGAGCTGCTGCAAGACAAACCTGGCTTCCTCCCTGGCCTCTTCCTCGGAGACTGCCTGTGAGAAAAAGTAGACGCCAACAGGAAGCCCTGCGGCTCTGGCTGCTATATAGTTTGCGGCAAAGCAGTCGTCAACCTGAAGCCCCCCAACCGTATTTCCCCGATATCCAATGCGGAGGATAGCAAACGAAACACCGTCGTCTCGAACCCGCTGCCAGTCAATCTCGCCCTGGTGATCGGAAACATCCACCCCCAGGATCGCGCCGGGATAGGACGGACGGCCTTTTTCATCCAATGAAAAATCCTCCGCAGACCGCTGATTACGCGGGATCGAAGGCGCTTGTGTTTCTTGTTCCGGACTGGAACAAGCAGACAAAAACACAAGGATCATACAAACAGCCAAAAGGCTGCGAAGCCTGAAAAACATGCGCTGCTCCTTAATTTCAAATCAATCCGCAATATTATAGCACAGTCTGCGGAAAAATCCAACCAAAAAATAAAAAAACATTGTTTTTTTTGTGCAAATGATGTAAAATAAATTTGTTTGTGTACCGATATCAATGCCGGAGGCAGTCCTATGCCCAATTCAAATTACAATCTGGAAGAGCAGCTCCGGGAGGATCGGAGGATCGGAAAAGCTCGCCGCCGGAAGCAGCGCTTCCATCGGATGGTCCCTGTTTTGATCTTGCTGCTGCTCACCGCTGTTGGAATATATCTTCTGCTCACCGCCGTTGGAATATATCTTCTGCGGCCCGACGAGGATACGCAGGAAACGGAACCTGTCACCGAGACAGTTCCTCCCGTAAGTTGCGTGGCAACGCTGAGCTTTGTAGGCGATATCAGTCTGGATGTTGCTGCAATGGATAGCTTTCGGACGGAAAACGGCTATGATTTTACGAATTTATTCCGCAAGATCGTCCCCCGTCTGGCGATGGCGGATCTGACTGTTGGCAATTTGGAAGGCAGCGTGACCGGAGAGATTTCCGATCACTGTTATCCTCCCGAGCTGCTCCAGGCCCTCTATAACGCGGGCTTTGACGTTCTGCAGACTGCAAATTCTTATACGATTCAAAATGGGATAACCGGTCTGCGTTCTACCAAGCAGGCGATCCAGGCTGCCGGAATGGACGCACTGGGAACCTGGATCTCGGAAGACGACCGAAAAGAGAACAGCGTGCTGATTCGGGATGTCAACGGAATCCGCATTGCGTTTCTCAGCTTTACCAAGGGTATGAATAATTTGCGGCTTCCCGTCGGGGCGGAATTCAGCGTCAATCTACTCTACACCGATTACGATACGAATTATTCCAAAATTGACAATTCTGCCATCTTAAACGCGGTGGAAGAGGCCAGAATGCAGAATCCTGATTTGATCGTCGCCATGCTGCATTGGGGAAGCGAATTTGATCGTCAGGTTGCGGAATCGCAGGAAGAGATAGCAGAACTACTGTTTGACAATGGTGTCAATCTGATTATTGGCTCCCATTCTCACTACGTTGGGTCCATTATTCTAAAGGACAAGGAAGGGATAAACTACGGAAAGAAGCTCATTGCTTACAGCCTTGGCGATTTTGTCTCTACTGCAGACAACAGTGAGGCGCGAAATGGCTGTATTCTCTCTGTGACCGTTGTAAAGGATCGCGGAAACACCACTATTTCAAATCTAAGCTATATCCCCACCTACTCGGCTGCGCCCTCTTCTGAGCTGGAAACAAAAGATTATGAGGTGTTGGACACGCTCGGCGCAATCAGCTTTTATAAGCAGGGTTACTATGACAGAGTCTCTGACACACTCTACGATCAATTGCTTTCTGCCATCGAGGATTTGAAGGAGCAGACAGAGTTGCCGGACAATATCGAGAAAAAATAGGCTGACGCGCAGCGCTTTTCATTGAAACACGCCGCACCGGAGGATGATTCTGTCGTCTCTCGGGTCCGGCGTGTTTTCCAT
>JAGAEW010000020.1 GCA_017612935.1 Oscillospiraceae bacterium | reverse complement strand
GGGCGCTTCAGCCTTCCCCTCGAGGAAAGCGCTTGGGACGGGGGCAGCGGATTCTTCGCTTTGCTCAGAATGACAGGCAGGGGAAGCCTCTGCGTCCTGCGGGCGCACAGCGTGCGCCCCTGTGGGCTCTGAACTCTGAACACTGAACTCTGAAGCATCCTCCCCCGTTTCACGCAGCGCGGCTTCCAGCGCCGGGACGCCGGTGTTGATTCGGGCCAGGTGAAGCTGCTCCGGGCTGAGCTTACGGCCGTCGAGCAGCGTGATCTCTCCCCCGGTGACGGACAGCGCGGAAAGGCTGTTCCCTCCCGGGGCAAAGCGCTCGTAAAACTCCGCCTGCGCGGTGATTTTTTTGGGCGGCAGATCCCGATCCTCCGAAGACAGGCCGAAGAGCCGGGCCGCCGAAGCGCAGACAGGCCAGAGCCGGGGGCTTGCAAAGCCGCGCTCGCGCAACAGCGCCAGCGTGGCTTTCACCGCGTTTTGGGGCGTGCTGAGCCGATCCAGCTTGTTCAGCGCAAACAGGACGCGCAGATCCGATTGAGCGGCCAGCTCGTCCAACAGGGCAATCTGGGCCGGGGCGTCCATCCGGGTTGCGTCGAGGACGCAGAGCCGCAGATCCCCCGGACAGCACAGCTCGTCCGGCAGGGCGGCCAACAGCGTCCGCCGCCCCGCGCCGGGGATGGCAAGGGTCAGGTTTTCAATGGAAGTGAACTCTGACATGGGGAATCCTCCTTTTTCGTTGAGAATAGAGCGTTGAGAATTGAAAATGGATGTGTTTCGCAAATTGCAATTTGCGAAACTCCAATAACTCTCACTTCTCACTTCTCAATTCTTACTTTTCATTACAGTTTTGGTTCGTGCGGCGTCACATATACCGTGCGGTAGTTCTCATACACCACCATACCTGGCTTGGCCCCGGCGGGCTTTTTGACCTGACGCACCGGGCAGAGATCCACCGGGACGTTGTGGCCCTGCCGGGCCTGGGAGAACCAGGCGGCCAGTTCTGCGGCCTCGGTAATGGTCTGATCCGGCACAGGCGCGCCGGCGCAGGCGATGATGACGTGGCTGCCGTGCGCCTTCTGCACATGGAGCCAAATATCGTTCTTGTAGGCCATTTTCGTGGTCAGCAGGTCGTTCTGACGGTTGTTCCGCCCCACCAAAATCTGGATGCCGTCCGAGGAACTAAACTGCATGGGCTTGGAGGCCGGGGCTTTCATCTGCTTTTTCTGCCCTGTTGGACGGAGATAGCCGCCCTCGATCAGCTCGGTGCGAATGTCTGTAATATCGGCCTCAGTCTCGGCCCGCTCCAGCGCCTCCAGCACGGAAGCGAGATAGCTCTCCTCATTTCGGCCCAGCGCAAGCTGCTCCGTCAGGAAGCGCTCGGCGTTCTTGGCCTTGGTGTAGTCCTTGTAGAATTTTGCAGCGTTCTGCTGCGGGGAAAGGGTCACGTTCAGCGGGATCTCGATCTGCTTCATCTCAGGATCGTAAAAATCCGTGGCAATCAGCCGGGCCTTGCCCCGCTCCATGCGGTGGATGTTGGCGGTGACGATGTCCCCGAGCTGGCGCAGACGCTCTCGGTCATAGGTGGCCTCCAACTCCTTTTCCTGATTGGCCAGCTTCCGTCGGACGCGGGAGAGCTGGTTGCTCAGCGTCTTGTGCATGGTCTGGGTACGGGCGCGCATGCGTTCCGCCAGGGCCCGGCCGGAGTAGAAGTCGTCCAGCAGCTCCGAAAAGCTGGGAAACTGCGTTTCGGTCATGTAGCCCTCATACTGGCGGATGGGCCGGAAGGAGAAGTCCTTCCGCTCCCCGTTCCGATACAGACAGTTGGGCGTAAAGCTCTTCTCCAGACCTTGCAGCGCTCCCAGCAGGGAGGCCGCCAGGGCAGGACGATCCAGGGTCAGCAGATCCGGGTCGGTGCGGCCCGTGGTTTGCAAGGCCAGCTCCCGGGCAATCAGCGGCGAAATCCCGGCGTAGCGGTCCATGATCCAGCGATCCAGCGCCACAGAATGATCCACCGTCTCCAGGGCCGCCCGGAGGCCCGCCTCGGTCTCAGCGTGGAAGTCCAGCTTGTCCTGGGCGGGCGGCTCCCGGTAGAAGAGGCCGGGCAGAACCTGACGTTTTTCGGACATTTCAAAATCCACCCGGCGCAGACAGTCGATGATTCGCCCGTCCGGGCCGGTCAGGATCAGATTGGAGTTGCGCCCCATCAACTCCAGGTACAGCCGCTTTTCGCTGAGCTCGCCCAGCTCGTCCGCACTCTCCACGCAGAGCTCCACGGCCCGCTCCATCGGGAGCTGGTGCAGGGAGAGCACCCGGCCTCCCGCCAGGTGCTTGCGCAGGAGCATGCAGAACATGGGAGGCTGGGCAGGATTCTCCCAGCGCGCCTCGGTGTAGTGCAGGCGGGGGTGGTTCGGGGAGGCCGAAAGCAGCAGCCGCCGGTTCCCCGCCGCGGGGCTGCGCACTTGCAGCAGCACCGTGTCCCGCTCCGGCTGCTGAATTTTATCAATCCGCGCCCCGGGAAGGGTCGTATTCAGTTCTTCGGTCAATGCAGTTAAAAAAATAGCGTCAAGCGGCATATTTGTATATCCTCATATTTTCATTTCACGCATTCATCGAGACGGAAAGCCCGTCCCATGCAGTGTAATTATTTGGAAATGTATGTCCCTGTTTTTTCCACATTTTTGTATGTCACGAAAATGTGTCCGACGGCAAACAGAGCCGCAAAACCGACAAGAAGCCAATGTCTCAGAAGAATACCGCTGAAAAGAAAAATGCACGAGGGAATGATTGCAAGCGTAAGCGCTCGCCTCGCGCTTTTCTTTTTCATGTATAGGCCGAACACGATCCAATAGGCAGTAAGAAGCACAGCGTTGCCTAAAATGTAAAGTATCATTTCTGCAACGCTTGCAAAACCGAAGCTCCACACAAATAAAGGAACCCACATCAACACGATACACGCATACCGCCCGAGCTGCTCTATGATATTCGCAAAGCGGCTGGTGCAAAGGTTTTGTTCGCCTTTGTTCCTGATTGCATAAACAAGATTCGGTATCATCATAAAAACCACAATGCTTGCGCCGAAAGCATTGATCCATCCGAATTTCATTTTCTCACCACCTCAAAAGCACAGTTTATCACTCGGATTTATTGGTTTTTGCTTTCTCTTCCGATGCGATACAGCTCCGCAACCCGTTCCTTCTGTCCCGTGAGCCACAGCCAGCCGAAAAGGGCCTCCAGACCGGTGGAGCGGGCATACTGGCCGGGGGTCGCGGATTTGGGAGCCGGGTGCGAGTGGGCGTTGCGGCC
>JAGAEW010000108.1 GCA_017612935.1 Oscillospiraceae bacterium | reverse complement strand
ATGCTGTACGCACAGAGAAACGCTTTTTGTTTTGTGAATTGTCCGTTACACCGACACGATCTGATCCAGCTCGCAGGCCTCCAGCAGGGGCTTCCCGGCCACGACGCAAACGGCGTTGTCGGCAACCAGCTCCTCCAGTGCCGGGATCAGGGCCAGCAGATCGTCGGCGGTGGTGTGCAACAGCTGCTGATAGCGGGTGAGAATCTCCTTTTGGGTGATTCCCAGAATCCAGCGGGCCTCCGCCGCGCTGATTTTGCCCTCGGCCCCCCGCAGGGGATCGTAGTCGGACACGGCCCCTAAAATGAAGCCGGTGAGGTCCGGCTGCTCGCTGCAAAAGCGCCGCAGGTAGGCCGGTGTGTTGCGGATTACTTCCAGGGAACGTGCAGGCTTGGGATCCCGATAGCTGCACAAGAACAGGATACCGCTGCTGCGAGCGGAAAAGCCGCAGCCATAAGCGCCGCCCTTCACCCGGATTTCACTCCACAGGTAACCGTAGTTCAGCACGCTCATCAAGACGGGGTAGCTGCCGTTGTACCGTCTGCCGTGGCATTGCAGGCTGCTTCCCATGGCGGCGAAGCCGACGGAGGAGGCAATCGCCACGCCCTCTCTGCGGGCGCCGGGCAGGGCGTAGACCGCACAGGCGGGAGCGGGTCGGCCGCCGGGGATGACGGACAGCAGCCTTCTGAGGGCGTCGTCCCCAACGGCCTCGTTGCAGGAGAGGGTCAGGCGCTCCCGCACGAACAGCCGCTGCGCGATGTCGTGCATCTGCGCCAGAAGGGCCCGCAGCCTTTCATCGTCGGCACTGCTCATCGCCTTGACCCAGCGGGCAAATTCCAGACCGCTTGTAAATTCCTGCGTGGCGCTCTGCGCCGTCAGACCGGAGCTAAGGCGCTTGGTGGCGTATGGCTGCCCGTTGGCGCTCAGGGCCATCTGTTCGTCCAGCGTCAGCTGGAGGAGATTGTCCCGCAGCAGGGAGAGGTCGTCCCAGACGGTGGCGGTCAGAATTTCACCCAGCAGTGCGGCGGCTGCCTGTGCCTGTCCGGGCAGGCAGGCGAGCGTTCCAAAGAGAGTCACACGGCAGCGGTCCGGGGTTTCGCCTTCGAACACGTTGGGAATAAAGCGCAGACGGCCCAATACCCGTTTGATTTCCAGCGGCAGCCTGGAGCGGCTGAACTGCCGGGTGGCCATACTGCCCAGCAGATGACACAGGAGGGACACAAGCGGCAACTCCTCCAGCCCCAGATCGGAGGCCTCAAAAATAGTTCGTAAGAAGGCAAGTCTGCCGCCGACGCTGTGCCGGAGTACGGTGATGCCCTCCAGCGCAGTTTCGCGCATGTGCAGCGGCGAGGGCTCCTGGGCCAGATCAGACAGCTTCAGCCTGGGGATCGTTGCAAGGGCTGCCTCGCTGTCCGGGGTCTGCTGCCAGCGCCGCAGGGCTGCGGCTTGCTCCGCCTGCTTTGCATAATCTGCCTGCGTCCAGGAGGCCGTCATGCAGCCGACCCGAGCCTGCTCGGCTGCGGCAATTTGTTCGCCCAGCCGGTTGGAAGGAACCAGGGTCAGCATGGCAGTGTGTGCATTGTCCAGAAACAGCTTCCGAAGCAGATTCTCAGGGAAGTCGGTGGCCAGAGCCTTTTCCAGCTCTGCGAGGGCGTCCTCCACCAGAAGTCCCTGGGCCGGGTCGCCGCCGTAGAGCCATGTGTCGAGCATGTCAATGGCTTCGGTCAGACTGCGGGGGGGATAGCCGCTGTCCCGGTCCCGGAGATGAAAAGCATAGCGGCGGAAGCAGGCCTCCAGCCGCTCCCGGTCCAGGCCCTCGTCTACGATCCGGCTCAGGGTGTCCCGGACGGTCTGCTCCAACGCCGGCTGCTTTTCGGGATCCGTATTCCGGGCGCTCCACAGAGCAAAGGTCTGCTGCATGCCGTCCACCAGATCCACCGAGAAGTCCTGAGCCAGGCCTGCGTCCAGGACGGCTCGCCTGAGGGGGGCTTCATCGTCTCCCGAGAGGTAGTCGGACAACACCGCAAGGGTGTTGTTTTGCAGATCGTCGTCAAAGGTGGTGAACAAGGTCGCGCAGCTGACAATGCTGCGGTGGGTGGTGGATTCCTCCGGCCCAATGGCGTAAAAAATGCTGCGGCGCTGGGCCGGCACCGGCTTCTGCATGGGAATATCAAAGCAGATCTCCTGCCGCTCATAGTCCCCCAGGAAGCTGTCAAGCTTCTCCAGACAGGCATCTAAATTCACGCTGCCCACCAGAGAAATGCGGGCGTTGGAGGGGTGATAGTATTTTCTGTGATTTTCGAGGAAACGCTCATAGCTCAGTTCCGGAATGTGTTCCGGATCGCCGCCGGAGACATAGCGGTAGCAGGTGTCTGGGGTCAGCATTTCCCCGAGTTCTTTTTCCTGTATTGTGTCCGGGTCGGCAAAGGCTCCCTTCATCTCATTGAGGACGACGCCCTGCAGGCTGAGGGTATCTCCCTCTCCCTCGAGGCGCCAGCCCTCCTGCTGAAAGATCTCCGGCCTGTGATAGATTGCCGGGTGGAACACCGCATCCAGATAGACGTCCATCAGGTTCAGCAGATCCCGGTCGTTGCGGCTGGAGACGGGAAAGACCGTCTTGTCCGAAAAGGTGAGGGCGTTGAGGAAGGTTTGCAGGGAGGTCTTCAGCAGCTCCACAAAGGGCTCCTTGACGGGATACTTGTCGGAGCCGTTGAGGACAGCGTGCTCCAGAATGTGGAAGACGCCGGTGGAATCCTCCGGCAGGGTCTTGAAGGCGATGGAGAAGGCCTTGTTCTCGTCGGGCCGGTCGAGCCAGCAGAGCTGGGCGCCGGTTTTTTCATGGACGTATTCCCGCAGACTGCCCTCCAGCTCCGGAAACGCCCGAACCCGAAGGGGGAGAAAGCCGTGGATGGTTTTTTGTTCTTGCATGGCAGCTTCCTTTCTTCTCCCAAAGGAGCGTTGATTTCAATTTCATGGTATCATGCCCGCCGACGTCTGTCAAGCACGAAGCTGTCGGCGTCAGTGTCAAGCTTACGCATGAACGCGATCCATGACTTCGGCAAAGAAATCGTCGTCATAGGCGCAACGGCGGCGTTTTCGTGCAAGACTGATTTTTGCGGGGTGGTTTTTGAGGATATTCAACGCCATATGACGCACAACAGCCATATTCTCTGCCGAATGGTCTTTCCT
>JAGAEW010000107.1 GCA_017612935.1 Oscillospiraceae bacterium | reverse complement strand
GTCGGTGCGGAGATCGAGGCCCTGCTGGGCTGCTCCAATGAGACAATCCGTGCCTTTAATCTCCGGCTGCAGGCCCTTGCGGAGGAATTTTCCCTGCCCTACGTGGAGCTCTGGCAGGCTTATGAGAAGGACGGCGCTCTGGACTCGTCCCTGACCCGGGACGGCGTTCATCTGAACTTCGATGTCTACGGCCCCTGGGCGGAGCTGATCCGCCCGTACATGGAAGCGCCGACTTCCCCGGACTGAGGGCCGGAATTTCCGGAAAAGAGAGGAATACAGCATGGCTTTTTTTATAAAAAAAACAGATAAAACTGAATCAGAGATCATCTCAAAGCTTCCCACCCATATAGCCATTATTATGGACGGCAACGGACGCTGGGCAAAGAAGCGCGGCCTGCCCCGAACCGCCGGACATAAGGTTGGAGCCGAAGCCTTTCGCAGCATCGCAAACTACGCAAAGTCCATCGGGTTGAAATACCTGACGGTCTATGCCTTCTCCACGGAGAACTGGAAGCGCTCCGAGGAGGAGGTCGATGCCATTATGGGTCTGCTGGAGCGCTTTTTGCGGGAAGCGATTCGGGACATGGATAAAAATCAGGTCAGATTTTGTTTTTTCGGGGATTTGACCCGTCTTTCTCCGGCCCTGCAGGCGGAGGCAGCAGAGGCCGTGGAGCGCTCGAAGCAGTATGAAGGCGTGCAGGTCAATCTCTGCCTGAACTATGGCGGGCGGGCGGAGATTCTGCGGGCTGCCCGAATCTTTGCGGCCCGCTGCGCCACAGGGGAGGCAAAGCCGGCGGATCTGAATGAGGCGGCTTTCTCTGAGCTGCTCTGGTCGGCAGGGGTCCCGGACCCGGATCTGGTCATCCGGCCCAGCGGGGAGGAGCGCATTTCCAACTTCCTGCTCTGGCAGAGCGCCTATTCCGAGTATTATTTCACCGACACTCTCTGGCCGGATTTTGGCCCCCGGGATCTGGATCTGGCCATCGAAGCCTACAATAAACGCAGCCGACGCTTCGGCGGCGTGAAATAAGCGATGGGACTGGCGGACGGCACTGTTCGGTCAGTCCTTTTCATTGACAAGAAAGCCAGATTGTGGTAAACTGAATACGTTAAAATTAGGGCACATATGCTAAGGCGATGCCGCGCAATTTGCCGGGGCTGCCCGGCCTACATGCTTGCCCTGCTTTTGCGAAAGGAAGCTGACTGTATTGAAAACACGAATCATTGTGGCGGCAATCGGGCTGCCGTTGCTGCTGCTTGTGGTGCTGGCCCTGCCTGCCGTTGCCACGGCAATCCTTGTGGCCCTCATGTGCGTCCTTGCGGTCTATGAGCTGCTCATGGGTGCCGGGCTGTGCCGGAATGTCCGAATTTTTGCCTTTACTGCCTGCATGGCTCTGGCAAACTGCGCCTGGAGCTGGATGGGAATGCCCCGGAGCCTTGGCATGATTGTTGTGTTCGTCTTTTTCTGCGGCCTGTTCGGGCAAATGCTGGCGAGCCACGCAACGCTGGATTTCAAGGCAATCTGCGCCGCCGTCTTCGCCGGGCTGGCGCTGCCCTATCTGCTGGGGGCGCTGATCCGTCTGCGGAGCATGGATAACGGGAAATTTATGATTATGACGGTGTTTCTTCTCACGATGGTCCCGGATTCCGGCGCGTATTTTGCCGGGGTGTTTTTTGGCAAGCACAAGCTCTGCCCGGTCATCAGCCCCAAGAAGACGATCGAGGGGGCCATTGGCGGCGTTATCAGTACCGTGATTTTCATGCTCCTGTATACGCTGCTGCTGGAGCGCTCCTTCGCATTTCAGGTCAACTACCTCTATGGGGCCCTCTACGGTCTGCTCGGCGCAGGCGCCTCCATGCTGGGAGATCTGAGCTTTTCCGTGATTAAGCGTCAGACAGGAATCAAGGACTACGGCAGCCTTTTGCCGGGGCACGGCGGAATTTTGGACCGCTTTGATTCCACCACGGTGGTGGCGCCCATGGTGGAGCTTTTGCTGCTGACCGTCCCCTTTGTGGTGAAGTGATATGACAAAAACAATTTCGATTCTCGGCTCCACCGGGTCCATCGGACGTCAGACCCTGGACGTGGTGCGGCATCTTCCCATTCGCGTTGCAGCCCTGAGCGCCGGAACCAACGCAGAGCGCATGGCGGAGCAGATCCGGGAATTCCATCCCCGGCTGGTTTCCATGGGGACCGAGGCGGCAGCTCGGGAGCTGCGGAGCTTGCTCACAGAGCCCATGCCGGAGATTCTCTATGGGGAGGCGGGGCTGCTGGCCGCCGCCTCGGTGGAGGAAGCGGATACCGTTCTCACCGCTGTGGTGGGCATGGTGGGGCTCAAGCCCACCCTGGCCGCTCTGGAGCGGGGCAAGCGCATCGGCCTTGCCAATAAGGAAACGATGGTCTGCGCCGGGGAGCTGGTGATGCAGACGGCCCGGGCCAACGGCGCGGAGATTATTCCGGTGGATTCCGAGCATTCCGCGATTTTCCAGTGTCTTATGGGCAGTCGGAGCAGGGAGGAGGTCAAGCGCCTGATTCTGACCTGCTCGGGCGGTCCGTTCTTCGGCAGGAGCCGTCAGGAACTGCGGCAGGTCACCCGGGACGACGCCCTGCGGCACCCCAACTGGAAGATGGGGGAAAAAATAACCATCGACTGTGCTACTCTGATGAACAAGGGTCTGGAGGTCATTGAAGCCATGCGGCTCTACGAGCTGCCGGCGGAGCAGGTGGACGTGGTGATTCACCGGCAGTCCATCGTACACTCTCTGGTGGAGTTTGTGGACGGCGCGGTGCTGGCGCAGTTAGGGGTTCCTGATATGCGAATTCCCATTCAACTGGCCCTGACCTATCCGAAGCGGGTGGAGAATCCCGCGCCGGGGCTGGATCTGCTGTCCTGCCCGCCCCTGAGCTTTGCCGCCCCGGATCCGGAGACCTTTGCCTGCTTTGCCATCGCCCGGGCTGTGGCAAAGCAGGGCGGCACGGCCTGTGCCGTTATGAACGGCGCGAACGAGCTTGCCGTGGAAAAATTTCTGCGGCGGGAGATCGGATTCTATGAAATCTCCGATCTGGTGCAGGCTGCGTTGGATGCGGTTCCCTTCAAGGCAAATCCCTCCCTGGAGGAAATTTTAGAGGCGGATCGGCTGGCCCGCGCCCTTGTCGAAAGCAGATAGCCACCCGGTTCATCCTTGAACGTCACAGGCTTTCCTGTGAAAAGCTGTGCAATCTGACAAAAAAACTGACGGCACAAGCTCCGCAGATGAATTGTGCGGGCTTGCCCAAGAAAGGAAATCAGAATTATGCCAATACTGTACATCGTTTTTTCCCTGCTGATCTTCGGATTCCTCGTTTTTATCCATGAATTCGGTCATTTTATCTCCGCAAAGCTCCTGGGGGTTCGTGTTAATGAATTTGCGATCAACATGGGGCCGAAACTCTTCAGCTGGAAGCGGGGCGAGACCCAGTACTCCTTCCGGCTGATCCCCATCGGCGGATTTTGCGCCATGGAGGGCGAGGACGTGGATACCGACGATCCCCGCAGCTTTCTGAAGGCGGCCTGGTGGAAACGGCTGATTATCCTCTGCGCCGGAGCCTTTATGAACCTGCTGACGGGCTTCGTTGTGATGGCGCTGCTCTTTGGATTTTGCTTCAGCCTGCCCGCCTCTACAACCATTGACAGCCTTATGGAAGGAAATGTGGTGGAGCAGCAGGGCCTTCGGGTCGGAGACCAGATCTATGCCTTCAACGGCCACAGGCTTTATGTGAAGTCGGACTTTGATCTGTGGGAATCCCGGCTTGACGAGGGAGAAAAACTCTGCGATCTGACCGTCCTGCGGGACGGAAAGAAGTTTGTGATTCACAATTTTGATCTGACGAGAGCCCAGATCAAGGATAATGACGGAACGGTTAGAGAACTCCTCGGCATTCAGTTCCGCTCCCCGGAGGACAAAAGCTTCCTCTCGGTGAATCGCAGCGCAGCCATTCAATGCTACAATTTTTCCCGGCTGGTCTGGTACGGCCTGCAGGATCTGGTCCGAGGCCGCGTGGGACTGAAGGAGCTCGGCGGCCCGGTCAAAATTGTGGAAACCATGACCGAAACCGGCATGGAGGCGGAAACCGTGCAGGACGGCGTATTGGATCTGTTCTATTTCGGCACCTTCCTGGCGGTCAATCTGGCTGTGATGAATATGCTTCCCATCCCGGCCCTGGATGGCGGCCGCGTTCTGTTCCTGCTGATTAACACAGTTTTCACGGCAATTACCAGGAAGAAGATCAATCCCAAGTATGAGGGATGGGTGCATGGCGGTGCGCTGATTCTGCTGCTGGGACTGATGGCGGTTTTGCTCGTCAAGGACTTCTGGCAACTGTTCATCCATTGAAAGAGGGAATCCCAATGACCAGACAAATCAAGCTTGGAAGCGTCCTCGTAGGGGGCGGAGCGCCTGTCTCCATCCAGTCCATGTGTAATACCAAAACGACGGACGTTGCCGGAAGTCTTGCCCAGTTGAAGGCACTCTGTACGGCGGGCTGCGAAATTGCCCGGCTGACGGTCCCCACGCCGGAGGCGGCGGTAGCCTTCGGGAAAATTGTGGAACAAAGTCCCCTGCCGCTGGTGGCGGACATCCATTTTGACTACCGCTGCGCCATTGCCGCCGCCGAGGCCGGAGCGGCCAAAATCCGAATCAACCCCGGCAACATCGGCGGGGAGGACCGGGTGAAGGCGGTGGTGGACTGCTGCAAGGCCCATCACATTCCCATCCGGGTCGGCGTCAACGGCGGCAGCCTGGAGAAAGAGCTGCTGGAGAAGTACGGCCACCCCACGCCCGAGGCTCTGGTGGAGTCCGCCTTCGGCCATATCCGGCTTCTGGAGAAGTACGGCTTTTATGACTGCTGCGTGTCCATGAAGTCCTCCAACGTGCCCCTGATGATGGCGGCCTATCGGCTCTTTGCGGCTCGCTCCGACTACCCGCTCCATGTCGGGGTCACGGAAACCGGCACCGAGTATATGGGAACGGTGAAGTCCGCTATGGGCATTGGGGGCCTGCTGTGCATGGGAATCGGAGATACGATCCGGGTTTCCCTGACGGCGGATCCGGTGAAGGAGGTCACGGCAGCCAAGGCGATTCTCAAGGCAGCCGGACTGCGACAGGAGGGGGTCAACATTGTCTCCTGCCCCACCTGCGGCCGGACGCAGATCGACCTGATCGGACTGGCCAAGCGGGTGGAGGATGCCCTCCGAGACTGCAAAAAGCCCCTGACCGTTGCGGTCATGGGCTGTGTGGTCAACGGTCCCGGCGAAGCCAGGGAAGCGGATGTGGGCATTGCCGGCGGCGACGGCTGCGGGGTTCTGTTCCTCAAGGGCGAGCTCAGGGAAAAGCTGCCCTATGACGAGCTGCTGCCGGCGTTGCTTCGCTATGTAGATGCACTATAATCGTCTTCTTCCATAAAACGATTTGAAAAAACGTTTTATCATCTGCGGTGCGCCGCGGATGGCAAATCCTTCTGATTTGCAAGAAGAGTGATTGTACAACAGATTCCCCCGGGCCATGCCCGGGGCTGCATCCCAAAATGGGGATGCAGAACAAAAATGCTTTTATTGAATCTTATAAGGATCAAACGGGATCTGTGGAGGAAGCGGCCCTCGGCCGAAATTCTGCAGATCCCCTGTATATCGGTATGAAAGAAGCTGTTTCTCTGTCGGAGATTTTTCCGGGGCTGGACCTGGAGGGAAGCGCCGGCACACTGTTAAAACAGAATACGGTTTTGGACGTTGACCTGCGTTTGAAGGAGCGGGAGGTCCATGTCCGGCTGGCCAGCCAATGCTACCTGCCCAGAACGCTGCTGGCCAAAATCGAGCGGAAAATTGCTGCGGAGTATGATCTGCTGCGGGTGTCCCTTCGGCCCTGCTATGAGGCTTCGCTGCTGGAGAAGATCGATTTTCAGGACGTGACGCTGCTGCTCTCGGAATTCTATCCCATGGCCCCTGCGGTTATGGCGGGCTGCCGCTGGGAGGTGGAGGGCACTACGGTGCATGGGTATCTGCGGGGCAGCGGTATTTCGGAGCTGCGGCCCCATCTGCACCACGCCCAGGCATGGCTCTGCGACTGCTTCGACATGCAGATCCGACTGGAGCTGCACGAGGGGGAGGCGCTTTCCGACAAGGAGCTGTTTGATGCGGTGAAGCGTCTGCGGGAGCAGGCCATTGAACAGATGCCGGCAGCGGCGCCGAAGCCTGCGGCGGAGCAAAAAGCCAAAGCTCCGGCCCAGATGCAGCCCCAGCCCCAGGCGCCGGATCTGCTCTACGGGAAGCCCTTTGCCATGGCCCCCATGCCCATGTCTGAGGTCAATCTGGATATGTTCAAGGTCTGCGTGGAGGGAGAGGTTTTCGCCGTCAACCATAAGGAGCTGCCCAAGGCGAAGGCCTGGGTCATCAAATTCTATATGACCGACCATAGCGGTTCTGTTTGCGTCAGTCAATATATGGAGCAGGCGAAGGCCAAACCGCTGCTGGAGGCCATCTACGGGCCGAACCCCAAGAAGCACAAGCCGGGGATCTACATTCAGGTGCTGGGCAAGGTCATTCTCGACCGCTACGACAACGAAATGGTTTTGCAGCCCATTGCCATCAAGGAGCTTCCCAGACCGCTTCGCCGGGACACCGCGCCGGAAAAACGGGTGGAGCTCCATCTGCATACGAAGATGTCCGCCATGGACGCCCTGACGGATACCGCCGAGGCGATTGCGAAGGCTGCCGAATGGGGCCACCGGGCCGTTGCCATTACGGATCACGGCGTGACCCATTCCTTCACCGATGCCCTTGCCAACTCCAAGACGAAGGTTGCGGGGACGGAGGAGCCGATCAAGATTCTCTATGGCTGCGAGGGCTACTTTATCAACGATGTGGACACCGACGCCACTCCGGAAAGCACAAAGAGCTTCCATAGCTGTGTGTTCGGGGAAGGAGATGCCCCCTTGAACGGGGAATTTGTTGCCTTTGACGTGGAGGCGACGGGACTATCTCCGGAGCGGGATCGTCTGATTGAAATCGGTGCGGCCCGGATGCGGGGGGATCAGGTTCTGGCGCGTTTTACGACCTTCGTGGACCCGGAGTGTCCGCTTTCTGACCTGATCGTTCAGCTCACCGGCATTACCGATGAAATGCTGCAGGGAGCCCCCTCGGAGCGGGAGGCAATTTCCGCTTTTCTGGACTTCTGCGGCGAGCTGCCTCTGGTGGCCCACAATGCCAACTACGACCTGAGCATGATGAAGGCGGCCTGTCGCCGCCTGAAAATCCCCTTCCATCCCACCTGCGTCGATACGCTGGGGCTGGCCTACGATCTGCTGCCCCAGTTTACCAAGCGCAAGCTGGACGTACTGGCGGAATATTTTGAGCTGCCGGATTTTGCCCACCACCGGGCGACGGACGACGCCATCACCTGCGGCCTGCTCTATGAGCGCTTTGCCCGGATGCTGATGGAGCGGGGGGTGGATCGGCTGCAGGCGGTGAATCACGCGGCGGCCCATCTGGACTTCGGCTCCCACCCGACCCCGAAGGGGCAGCGCATTCACCACATTCTGCTCTTTGCCAAGAATTCTCTGGGGCTGCGGAATCTGTACCGCCTGATTTCCTTCTCCAATCTCTATTATTTTAACACCCGGCGGGGCGGAAGCGGCGCTCCGGTGATTCCCAAGTCAGAGCTTATGCGCTGGCGGGAGGGAATCATTGTGGGCTCCGCCTGCGAGGCCGGGGAGCTGTTTGGCGCCATTGTGGCGAAAAAGCCCTGGGGGGAGCTGGAACGAATTGCCTCCTTCTACGATTTTTTGGAGGTTCAGCCTCTGGACAACAACCGCTTTATGCTGCGAAACGGTCTGGCAGAATCGGAGGAGGAGCTGCGGGATTTCAACCGGACTGTAATCCGACTCGGCGAGAGCCTGGGCCGTCCGGTCTGCGCCACCGGCGACGTGCATTTTCTCAATCCCGAGGACGAGGTGTTCCGGCGTATCCTGCTGGCCTCCAAGGGCTTTGAAGACTGCGACCGTCCCAATCCCCTCTACTTTCGCACTACAGACGAAATGCTTGCAGAGTTCTCCTATCTGGGGGAGGAAAAGGCCTATGAGATCGTGGTCAAAAATACCAATCTCATTGCCGATATGTGCGATTGGGTTCGCCCCCTGCCCCACAAGCTCTATGCCCCGAAGATTGAAAACTCCGTGGAGGACTTGAAATCTCTGGTCTACGGCAAGCTCCACCGGCTCTACGGTGAAAACCCGCCGGAGCTGATTACCAAGCGGGTAGAGACGGAGCTGGGGGACATCATCAACTGTCACTACGACGTCATTTACATCTCGGCCCAAAAGCTGGTGCAGAACTCCCTGGAGCACGGCTATCTGGTGGGCTCCAGAGGCTCCGTCGGCTCGTCCCTTGTGGCTTTCCTCTCCGGTATCACCGAGGTCAATTCCCTGCCCCCCCACTACCGCTGCCCAAATCCGGACTGCAAATATACCACATTTGAGGTTCCCCAGGGCTGCAATTGTGGGGCCGACCTGCCGGATGCCTCCTGCCCCAGATGCGGCACGGCCTTTGAGAAGGACGGCTTTGCCATTCCCTTTGAAACCTTCCTGGGCTTCGGCGGCGATAAGGTTCCGGATATTGACCTGAATTTTTCCGGGGAATATCAGGCCAAGGCCCATGCCTTCTGCGTGGAAATGTTCGGCAAGTCCCATGTGTTCCGGGCGGGAACCATCGGAGATGTGGCGGAAAAGACCGCCTTCGGTTATGTCAAAAAATACCTGGCCGAGCGGGAGCGCAAAGCCAGCCGTGCCGAGGAAACCCGTCTGGCCGCCGGCTGCGTCGGGGTCAAGCGAACCTCCGGCCAGCACCCCGGCGGTCTGGTGGTCATTCCCCAGGAGAATCAGATCTGGGACTTTTGTCCGGTTCAGCACCCCGCGGACGACCATGAATCCGAGTGGATTACCACCCATTACGACTATCACCCCATGGAGGAAAACCTCCTGAAGCTGGATATGCTGGGCCACGATGATCCCACCATGATCCGTATGCTGCAGGACATCACCGGCGTGGATCCCCAGAAAATTCCGCTGGACGACAAGGATACCATGTCCATCTTCACCAGCTCCAAGGTTCTCGGCTATGAGGACGATCCCATTCTGGGGCAGACCGGCGCGGTGGGGATTCCGGAATTCGGAACAGGCTTTACCCGGGGGATGCTCAAGGAGACCCAGCCGACCCAGTTTGACGTGCTGATCCGTCTTTCCGGTTTCTCCCACGGAACGGACGTCTGGCTGGGCAACGCCCGGGATCTGATTCTCTCCAAGACCGCCACGGTCTCCCAGGCCATTGGCTGCCGGGACGATATTATGAACTATCTGATTCAGTGCGGTATGCCGGACAAGCGCTCCTTCAAGATTATGGAAGCGGTCCGAAAGGGCAGAGGCCTGCCGGAGGGCGCAGAGGAGGAGATGGTTGCTGCCGGGGTTCCCGCCTGGTACATCGGCTCCTGCAAAAAGATCAAATACCTCTTTCCCAAGGCCCATGCGGCGGCCTATGTGATGATGGCCTTCCGCATTGCCTGGTTTAAGGTTCACAGGCCCTTGGCCTTCTATGCGGCGTATTTCTACCGCCGCAGTCAGAAGGGCGGCTTTGATGCCACCATGATGTGTCAGGGCAAGGAGGCCTGCCTGAGCGCACTGGAAGCCATTCAGAACATGGAAAACCGCAGCGATAAGGACGATCAGCTTCTGACAACGCTGGAGGTGGTCTACGAATTCTATCTGCGGGGCTTTGAATTTCTGCCGGTGTCGATCTATGAATCCGACGCCCTGAAGTTCCTTCCCAGGGAGGACAAGCTGCTGCCTCCCTTTGTGGCAATCTCCGGCCTGGGTGAAAATGCCGCCAAGGATATTGCCGAGGGGCGCAGGGGAAAGACCTTTATCTCCATTGAAGAGTTTTCCGCGGCCTGCCCCAAGCTGTCTCAAACCCACATCGAAACCCTGCGGACCGCCGGCGCCTTCGGTGCGCTGCCTGCTACCAGCCAGGTCAGTATGTTTGAGCTGTCGCAATGAATTGCGCCTTGCGGCGCATGAATTGCCGCTGCGCGGCTGAAGGGTCCGCCGGACAGGTGATTTGCTCTGCGGGGCATAATGGCGCAGTTCAAATCATGGAGCGTGGCGAGAAATCATGACTTGTGTGAAGCAATGAAAAGCCGCGGAAAAGCAACTGCGATGGTCAATCAACTGCTACGCAGCGATACAAGCACCGGCGCGAATATCCATGAGGCCGGGATGATGTCCAAAGAAGAATATGACAGAGCCTTTTGGCAGTGCAGCAAACTCAGAAAGCTGCTCCTTGCTTCTATCACAGCGGCAAAAAGGAATTCCTGAGAACCGCTGGGCCTTGTCTGAGTAAAGCATGAAAGGAGTAACCACTGTGCAACAGCTTGAAAAACAATTTCACATTCAATGCGTCGAAGGGGACGTGGGACGCTACGTTATCCTGCCCGGGGATCCGGGACGCTGCGAGGCGATTGCCGCGCTCTTTGACGACGCGCATCCTGTCAGTCAGAACCGGGAGTTTAATATCTATACCGGCACACTGCTGGGGGAGAAGGTCTCCGTCTGTTCCACCGGCATCGGCGGGCCTTCGGCCTCCATCGTCATGGAGGAGCTCCACAACATCGGGGCGGATACCTTCCTGCGGGTCGGAACCTGCGGCGGCATTCATCTCAAGGTTCGCTCCGGCGACATTGTGGTGGCCACCGGGGCCATCCGCTATGAGCACACCTCTCAGGAATACGCGCCGCTGGAGTATCCGGCTGTGGCGAATCTGGATGTTACGCTGGCCCTGCGGGAAGCCGCGCTGGCGCTGGGGAAGACCACCCATGTAGGGGTGGTGCAGTGCAAGGATGCCTTCTACGGCCAGCACAGCCCCCAGAAGATGCCCGTGTCCTACGAGCTGCTGAACAAGTGGGAGGCCTGGAAACGCCTGGGGGTTTTGGCCTCGGAGATGGAATCGGCCGCCCTCTTCGTGGTGGCGGATGCTCTGGGCTGCCGCTGTGGATCCTGCTTCCATGTGATCTGGAATCAGGAGCGGGAGGCTGCCGGTCTGGATCAGACCATGAGCGAGGATACCTCCGCGGCTGTCCGG